>JACVRP010000085.1 GCA_014534385.1 Cyanobacteria bacterium Co-bin13 | reverse complement strand
GAATAAAGCGCAGGGCCAGCGTCACCGTCAGGGCAATTTCTGTCACCGGCAGCTTAAACCAGCGCAGCGGAGCCATGACGTCTTCTAGAGCCGCCGTAATTTCCTCGGGAGCAGTGGTCAGCAGAAACAGGTTAGTGCCGTAAATCAGGGTAAACAGCAGCGTGCTGATGCGAATGCCCAACTCCAGCGATCGCTGGGTGATGGTGATCGGCCAGCGGTCATAGATCACGTACTGATAGCCGGTTGGCTGGGGCAGCAGCGGCAGCGCTTCAATCGGCTCCGCCAGCTGGTTCATTTCGGCAGGGGTTGGCAGGCGGGACTGCTGGGCCACCACCAGACCATCGGGCATCACCATTGTCAGCAGCAGCACCAGGCCGCTTAGGAGCAGCAGCCAGCCCATCTGCTGCCGCCAGACCCGCAGCGGCACTCGGGCTGAGAGCGTCAGCAGCAGCAGCAGGGCCACCAGAAAAAACCGCCATTCGGCATTCGCTAGAATCGGCGTGACCAAAATGCTCATCAGCCAAGCCATCTTGACTCGGGGATCAAGCCGATGCAGCCAGGTTACAGGCTGCTCTAGATAAAGGCCGAGGGGAAGCGATCGCAATAAATCCATAGGGCGTCAGTCGGCTCCGGCGGCTAAACCTTGGTAGCGCGGTTGGCGCTTTCCCGGTCTAGGTCGCGCATCGCCTTGCCTCGCCAGAAGATGCGAATCGGTGTGCCTTCAAAGCCTAAGTTATCCCGGAACTGTCGCTCTATATATTTGCGGTAATTGTCTTTAAACAGCTTGGGATCATTGACAAACAGCGTAAACGAGGGAGGTTGGGTAGTTACCTGGGTGCCGTAGTAGATTCGGCCCTGCCGCCCCTGCCGCGTTGTGGGGGGGGTGTGCCATCCGGTAGCATCCTGCAACACCTCGTTGACCACTGAGGTCGTAACTCGGCGGCGATGCTGCTCAACCGCCTCATTCACCAAGTCAAGGATTTTGGGCACCCGCTGCCCGGTCACAGCGCTGGCATAGATCCGCTTGGCCCAGCCGGTGAAGTGCAGCCGCGCCTCAATCTGACGGTCAAAGTCGTAAATAGTGTAGGAGTCTTTTTCGACCGCATCCCACTTGTTTACCACGACTACGCAGGCGCGGCCTTCTTCTTCAATGCGGCCAGCCAGCTTTTGGTCTTGTTCAGTCACCCCGTCAATCGCATCAATCACAAGCAGCACCACATCCGAACGCCGGATCGCCTTAAATGAGCGGTTGATGCTGAAAAACTCGGGGCCGTAGTCTACGCTCTTTTTTTTGCGAATGCCTGCCGTGTCAATCAGGCGGTAGAGCTGATCACCTCGCTGCACCTGCATGTCAATGGCATCGCGGGTGGTGCCAGAGATGGGGCTAACGATGGCGCGAGTCTCCCCGACAAACGCATTGAGCAGGCTAGATTTGCCGACGTTGGGGCGGCCAACGATAGCGACCTTGATTTCGCTGGCTTCTGCCTCAGGTACCGTGGTTGGCAGAAACTCAATTAGCGCATCGAGCAGTTCTCCCGTGCCGCTACCGTGGATGCCTGAAACCGGGTAAGGCTCACCCAGCCCCAGCTCCCAAAACTGGGCAGCCTGAACGATGCCCTGCTCCAGCGATTCGCACTTGTTGACTGCCAGCACAACCGGCACGGTCTGGTGCCGCAGCCAGCTAGCAATCTCCTGGTCTGCCTCATTGGGTCCGGCCTGACCATCGACTACCAGCACTGCCACGCTAGCCTCTGCCAGCGCTGCCTGCGCCTGTTCGCGGATGTAGGGTAAAAATTCAGTGTCGTCGTCAAACACCAGTCCGCCGGTATCGACCACCAAAAATTCCCGGTCTTGCCAAAAGGCGGGCTGATAGGTGCGATCGCGCGTCACCCCCGGCTGGTCAAAAACAATCGCGTCTTTCCCGCCGGCCAATCGATTAACTATGGTAGATTTGCCCACATTGGGGCGGCCGATAACGGCAACAACGGGAAGCGCCATGATTCAGGGAAGCCAAAATTCTTCAATAGTTTATCTATTGTAGCGAGGGGATCACCCTGAGCCGAGTTATTGATAGGCGGCTTTCCTTACACTTCAAACCCCCAAGGCCATTTTGTGGCTGTCTTAAAGCCTGCAGATGTTTGGCAGGTTGGGCCGCGCTGCCCTTGACGCCACCCCACGAGGACTGCCTTCTGCCTTCTTTTGCCGTGTACCCTATCCTCTGCCTTTCTCAGGCCATCTCCTTGATTCCTGCCTTCGCTTCCCGCCGCAGCTGGGTAGAAATACGAAACAGCTCGTGGCCAGTGTGCAGATAGCTTTCCTCGTAGCTGTAGGTAAAGCGCTCCATTTCTTCAATGCCGTCCTCCAGCTGGTTTAAGCAGTGATAGAGGTTAGCGGCGACACCGGCTGCCGTAGACGGGTTGGGCATAGACTGAAACTTGTTCTGCGCCTGCTCTAGCCAGGTGCGACACTGCTCCAGATAAGACTGAAAGCCCTCCATCAGCTCGTCATCAAAGGGATCGGCAGAGAGGGTGCGGATCTCTCCCTTGAGCGGCGAGATAATTTTGCCTACCAGTCGGTCAATTGGGTTGTAGACCTTTCTCAGCCACTGCTCAAGCTGTTCTTCAGAAGCTTGGGCAGCTTCCCGATGGCGGCGATACTGGGCCTGCATGTCGGCAGCCCGCTGAGTGCGCTCAGCAGCACTTTCGGCAGCACTCTTTTCAGGGTAGTAGCCCTGGCGCTGCTGATCATAACGAACCCTATGTTCCGGATCGCCCAGAACTTCATAGGCCTCGTTTAACCGGGCAATGCGATTGTGGTCAGACGCCTCAGTCTGACTATCGGGGTGAAACTGCTTGGCCAGCCGACGATAGGCTTTTTTAATCTCAGCCTGAGTCGCCGTCTCCGCAACTTCAAGAATTTGGTAGTGAGTCTCGTGTGCCATAGGCCCATTTTAAGGGGCGGCAGGCAGAGGGAGGGAGGGGTAGAGGGTGGATGGGTGGGGGAGACGCAGGGACGCGGAGAGGTTGAGAATAGAGGTGTTAGGAAAGATGGGGGCTTAGATAAGGTGAAGAGGGAGAACTGACTGGCAAGGCAAAGAACTTAAAGCTTGAACTCCCCGCGTCTCCCCGTCTCCCCCGCCCCCCTGCTCCCCACATCTCTCCTACTCAGCTCAACGCTACCGGAGCCACCAGCTCAGGATCTTGGAACAGCGGCGTGCTGAGGTAGCGTTCGCCGAAGCTGGGCTGAATGATGACGATCAGCTTGCCTGCATTTTCGGGGCGGCGACCGACTTCTACGGCGGCGCAGATGGCGGCTCCGCTGGAGATGCCGGAGAGAAGGCCTTCTTCGCGGGCGAGGCGGCGGCCGTATGCGATCGCATCGTCGTCGTTCACGCGCACGACTTCGTCGATCAGCGCCTGGTTGAGCACTTCGGGTACAAAGCCAGCGCCAATGCCCTGAATTTTGTGGGGGCCGGGCCTTCCACCTGAGAGCACAGGGCTGTTGGCGGGTTCAACGGCAATGGTTTGGAAGCTGGGTTTGCGCTTTTTCAGCACATCCGAGACGCCAGTAATGGTGCCGCCGGTGCCGACTCCAGCAATCAAAATATCAGCCTGTCCATCGGTATCCACCCAAATTTCCTCAGCGGTCGTGCGGCGGTGCACTTCGGGGTTCGCCGGGTTGCGAAACTGCTGCAGCATATAGGCATCGGGCAGGGTCTCTACAATAGCCTGAGCCCGCTGAATGCAGCCGCCCATGCCTTCGATGCCCGGCGTTAGCACCAGTTCTGCGCCATAGGCTCGCAGCATAGCCCGCCGTTCGGCGCTCATCGTCTCAGGCATAGTCAGGATGAGCCGATAGCCTTTGGCGGCTGCCGCCATTGCCAGGGCAATGCCGGTGTTGCCAGAAGTAGGCTCTACCAGGGTCGTCTTGCCCGGCTTGATTAGCCCTGCCGACTCCGCAGCCTCAATCATGCTGATGCCAATTCGATCCTTGACTGAAGACGAGGGATTCATCCCTTCTAGCTTCACCACCAAGCGGGCGACGCAGCCCTCGGATTGGGGAATGCGGTTTAACTGCACCAGTGGGGTGCGGCCAATTAACTGAGTCACATTCTCTGCAATGCGCATGTCCTTGCCCTAGATGTAATACATAATGTCGAGTTGCTGCCGAGCATTTCGCCGCTCCAACAAGTCTTGCAGAGTGCACTTCTGCAAAACGGTTTCAGCCGCTTGCCGCACTTCCTGCCAAACATCGCTAATGACCAGTCCTTCTGCAGTCGACGGCTGTTTCTCCGTGTCTGCCTGAGTGTCAAATCCTTCAATGCAGCTGACGATGTCGTACAGCGTGATTTTCCAGGGGTCGCGGGCCAGCAGGTAGCCCCCCCGCGCGCCCCGCTGGCTACGCACTAACCCCGCTCGCCGCAGAGTCGCCAACAGCTGCTCCAGGTAACGATCTGGGATGTTTTGTTGAGCCGCAATTTGGCGGATCTGCATAGGCTCTCCACCGGCATACTGAACGCTTAATTCCAGTAACGCCAGCAAAGCATATTCGCTCTTACAGGACAGTTCCACAGGTTAGGAAAGTTTTGCCATACAACTTCTTTTAGTATACTCCGGTTCTCCACTGGGGTTTGCAGGATTACTGCAGGCACAATTCATTACTTTGGCCTCAACTTTCTGCTAAAGCGAGCCGGTTATAGGCCGAGTCTTGGCAAACTTTTTGACTTGCCTCTGTTACACAAGCTTTGGCAGGGGCTGCAGCGTCTGAACCAATCTCTACCTAAAGATGATTGAAATAAAGTTTGGCAAATTCTCATAAACGCCTCTATTCATGAGGATTTGAGCAAATTTTCGCGCTATGTGCCCCAGGCTACATCAAATCACTACCGCGATAGATACTCTATTGAATGCCGATTGTTAAATTTTATTTACATCAAAAGTTATCGGTATCGCTTTATGCATAGTACAGCGGTCGATTTGTTCCAGATGCTCGTACAGGCGGGTGCAGTTCCAGGAGAAGATTTTTCCTGTGATGGGGAGAATCAGGCTTTTCGCCTCGGTGAACGATGCTACGAGCTGCTCCAGAACGCCTACCCAGAGGTGGACTGGGACGACATCTTTGCCCCCTGTCCCTACGATGCCAGCCCCGAAATTGCAATGCTGCATCAGCACCTGGGCGTGCCCTTTGTCGATCGCCTGCTGGCTCAAATGCGCTGCCGGATACAGGAACTGACCGACGCCGAAGCGGCCTGGTACCTGCATCAGCTCTTAGTGGGCGTTGAGCAGCGCACAGGGCTTTTGCTCTACCCTTTGCTGACTGAGGACATGAATCTGTCGGCGCTGGCCCGCCTGGAGTGGCTGCTGCGCCTAGAGGATCTCAAGCCGTGCGACGTTTGGCTGGAAGATTTGGTTGTGGCTGCCGGAGGGTCGCCTGAAGATGTGCAGATTTCTGAGAGCGGCTGCTGGCTGACGGAGCGGGGCATGGATCTGCTAGAAATGCTCTGGACCGGTGAAGTTGAGCTGACTGTGGAGTCGGTGCAGCGGTAGCTTTTCAAAGTACTAATTCAAGCTACTGATTCAGGGGCGCAGGCCGTTTCGGCTTTTAGAGGGACCCTGCGATCGCTTTTTCCACCAGATCCGCTAGCTGGCGGGCACTGTCTCGCATGGCCAAACTGCCTGCGGCGTCGGCCATTTGACTGAGCCGAGCCGGATCTCCTAGCAGCCCCAAGACTTTGTCTTGCAGCACCTCGGGGGTTAGCTCTCCCTGGCGCATCACCAGGGCTGCGCCCGCCGCCGCAAACGCTGCGGCGTTGAAGCTTTGATGGTCTTCAGCAGCATAGGGATAGGGAATCAGAATTGCTGGCGTGCGGGTTACGGCTAGCTCGGTTAGGGTGCCGGCTCCAGCCCTGCCAACCGCGAGATCGGCCCGCTTCATTAGGGCTGACATATTGTCGTAGAAGGGGCGGTGAATATAGTGGGGATGGCTAAAGCTGTCGGCCTCTGGGTCATTGGTTCCGGTTTGGTGGAAGATCCAGGCCCCGGCCTCTAGCCAGGCTGGAGCCGCCTGACGCACCAGCTTATTGACAGCAACTGCGCCCTGGCTGCCCCCAACCACCACAATCAGGGGAGCTGCTGCAGGAATGCCCAAATCGCTGAGATCGGGCAGGTCGCTCTGGAGGAACTGCGATCGCACTGGCGTACCCACTACCCAGCTCCTGGCCTTAGGCAGGTAAGACGAGGCCGCATCAAAGCCCAGACCCACTGCCGTACACCAGGGACTGAGCCAGCGGGTTACTTTCCCCGGCAGCGCGTTGGATTCGTGCAGCACTGCTGGCAGACCCAACGTTCGCGCGGCGATGATGGCCGGCGCAGCAATGTAGCCCCCGGTGGTAAACACGCCCTGAAACTGCCCTTGCTGCAGCAGCGATCGCACCTGAAACGTTGATCGCACAAACTGGCTCAGGGCCTTGATCGTGCCCAGCCCCAACCGGCTCTGAAAGCCGCCCATACGAACCGTGTGCAGCGGATAGGTTTGGGGCACCAGCTCAGTTTCGAGGCGGTCGGGCACCCCCAGCCATTCAATTTTGTAGTCGGCGTGGCTCAGTTCTTCAGCCGTTGCGATCGCAGGGAACAAGTGGCCCCCGGTGCCGCTGGCGGCAATTAAAAGTCGCACTGGGGTCTCAACCAAGGCAGCACCCTCCTCGCTAGAAACGTTTCTCAGAAACGCTCTTTACTATACACCTGCCGAAGCGGCGCATCTGAGCTCAGTGCGAGGATTCTTAATCGGTACGGGAGTCGCGGGGCCTCTGCTTAGGTTGCCGTCTCAACCCTTAAACCTGGGCTGCCGACTGCTCTGGCACGGGGGAAGCAGCCTGAACAGGTTGCTGAGGACGAGCATACCAGTAGGCCCAAGCAATCAGGACAAACTGAAACGGCAGCCGAAAGGCGTGAAACCACCAATTTTGGTCAGGCATTCCCGCAATGTGAATCTGGTTGATGGCCATATTGATATTGGCCGGGTAGACATCAATAAAGAGTGCCATCAGCCCCATTGCTGCCAGTCGCTGCACTGGGGGAACGAGTAGCCCAATTGCCAGCAAAATTTCGATCACCCCGCTGGCGTAAACCAGGGTAGCGGGAAAGGGCAGAAACCCCGGCACAATCTTGATGAACTGAACCGGAATGACGAAGTGGAGCAGCCCAGCCGCCACCATACTCAGGGCAAACACCACTCGCAAAGGTTCCTTTTGACGGGCAAGTTGACGGGCAATCAGAGACATGGCCTGACCTGGATCTAACATCATGCCCCAATGTTAAGGAAGCAGGTTTAGCGCCTTATCCATCAGAGGTTAGTGTTGCGCCTGAAGCAGGGCAGGTATTGTCTATGAAGATCGTGTTAGCGATTGTTTGCCGCAGCCAATTCAAACCTCCCTTTGAGATACGTCTTGGGTATCTCCTCAGGGGCATCACTCTACTGTAGATTGAGAAGTAAAGAAAGTTTACACCTGCTAATTGTGGCTGATACTCTTACCGGCGTGTCCAGGTCTGCGCCTAAATCCTCCCTTCAAACCCTCTGGGGCGACACATTGACGGTATTTTGGGGAGATTGGCTGGATTTACGAGTCCGGATCCCTCAAGTAGCCGCTTCCGGTCTGGTATCACCGCTAATCTACATTTTGGCCTTTGGTTTGGGCCTGGGCAGCGCCATTGACCAGGTCAGTACCCCCAGCGCCGGAGATACCTACCTGGAGTTTATTCTGCCGGGCATGGTGGCCCTGTCGTCGATGGTGATTAGCTTTGGCGGCACCACGTTTTCAATCTGTGGCGACCGGCTCTTCACCAAAAACTTTGAGGAGATGCTGCTCTACCCGATCAACCCGCTGGCGCTGCACCTGGGCAAAATGCTGGCAGGCGTCGTGCGCGGCATGATGACGGCAGCTTCGGTGATTTTGGTGGCGGTGCTGTTTACCGGCAAGGTCTGGAGCTTTTTGAACCCGCTGTTTTTGCTGCTGCTGGTGCTGAACTGTGCGGTGTTTGCGGGCCTAGGCGTGATTGTGGGCCTTAACGTCAAGTCGCTGGAGAGCGTTGGCCTGTTTAACAACTTCTTGATCGTGCCCATGTCCTTTTTAGGCGGCACGTTTTTTGATCCGGCTACGCTGCCAACTGCGCTCAAGGTGATTGTTTACCTGCTGCCGCTGACCTACACCACGGTCGGCCTGCGGGCAGCGGCTTTCTTGCCTCTCTCAGAGTTTCCCTGGTATTCCTTTCCGATTTTGCTGGCGGTTGCGATCGCACTTTCCTTCATCGGAGCCTACCAGTTCTCCCACCAGCAGGATTAAGAGGCGCTGTCTCCCAGCGCCTCTAGCCGAGCGCTTAGCTAGCCAGGACCTGCTGACGCACCTCTGGCTCAAGCCCCATCAGGCCCCGGTTGGTGGCGCTGAGAACCGCCAGCAGCGAGGCTGTGACAATGCTGCTGTGGACGCCGACACCGTGGACGGTGCCGTTTAACCAGTCGGCGGTAATTTCAATGATTGCGATCGCATCGGCCCCGCTGCCCTGGCTCAGCGCCCGCTCCTCATAATGGTGAATCCGAATATTCAGCCCCAGTGCCTGCACAAAGGCATCGATGGGGCCATTGCCAACCCCCTCAATGGTAATGGGCTGTCCCTCGCGCTCCACCGCAGCCATCATCGAAGGCTGGTCGGCATCGTCACGCCAGTGGTGCAGCACGTACTTGAAGGGATAGATCGCCTGCAAATACTCCTGCTCAAACAGCTGCCACAGATCGGCAGAGGTCATTTCCTTGCCGGTGGCATCCATCGCCTGCTGCACCACCTGGCTAAACTCAATCTGCAGCCGACGCGGCAGGCTGAGATGGTAGTCGCGCTCCAGCAAAAAGGTAATGCCGCCTTTGCCAGACTGGCTGTTAACCCGCACCACCGACTCATAGGTGCGGCCCACATCTGCCGGATCAATGGGCAGATAGGGCACTTCCCAAAGCGCATCGGGCTGCTGCACTGCAAACCCCTTGCGAATCGCATCCTGGTGGGAACCTGAGAAAGCTGTGAACACTAGATCGCCGACGTAGGGATGCCGAGGGTGAATCGGCAGCTGGGTGCAGTCTTCTACTGTGCGGGCGACTTCGTTTATCTGGGCGAAATCGAGGCCGGGGTGAATGCCCTGAGTATAGAGATTCAAGGCTAGCGTCACCAGATCCACGTTGCCAGTGCGCTCACCATTGCCAAAGAGGCAGCCCTCAACCCGGTCAGCCCCAGCCAGTTGAGCCAATTCGGCAGCTGCGATCGCACACCCCCGATCATTGTGAGTATGCACACTCAGCACCACGCTGTCGCGGTAGCTCAAATGCCGGTGCATCCACTCCACCTGATCGGCAAAGCCGTTGGGCGTTGAGACTTCCACCGTAGCAGGCAGGTTGATGATGGCGGTGCGCTCAGGGGTGGGCTGCCAAACCTCCAGCACCGCATTGCAAATATCTCTGGCAAAATCTAGCTCTGTCGCTGTGAAGGTCTCCGGCGAGTACTGAAAGCGCCAGTCCGTCTCTGGCTGCTCAGCTGCCAAATCCTGAATTAGCTGCGCCGCCGACACCGCCAACTCAATCGTGCCCTGCCGATCCAGGTTAAAGACAGTGCGGCGGAAGACGGGCGAAGTGGCGTTGTAGACGTGGATGATCGCCTTTTTAGCCCCCTTTAAAGATGCAAACGTGCGGCGAATCAGATCTTCACGAGCCTGGGTCAGCACCTGAATAGAAACGTCGTCGGGCACCCGATCCTGCTCAATCAGCTGCCGCACAAAGTCAAAATCTGTCTGAGACGCTGAGGGAAAAGCCACCTCAATCTCTTTAAAGCCAATCGCCACCAGCAGCTCAAACATGCGCAGCTTGCGCTCAACCGACATTGGCTCAATCAAAGCCTGGTTGCCGTCGCGCAAGTCGGTACTCAACCAGATGGGGGGATGGGTAATGCTGCGACTGGGCCAGGTGCGGTCGGCCAAGTCAACGGGCGCAAAGGCGCGGTATTTAGCTGCAGGATTAGTCAACATACTTGAAAGGTCCAGAAAAGGGTTTACTTCGATCTCGATACATAGGCGTGGCAAACAGTGCGAAGGGGTTGCCAGGGTGCCACAGCAGCCAAACCTGACACCCCACCCACAGTCGCAGTCTCCAAGCCAAGGGTGAAAGATAGGGCATTGCTCATCTCCGAAGTCAATTCTGATAGGAAGGCGAAAAGGGAAGGGCAGAGGACGGGTGTAGGGTAGACACGTCCGCGAGAGGCTCAGGATCGCTTGAGGCTACTTAAAATCTGTCTACACGCATCAAGGCCAGAGTGCAGCGTTCAGGCGCTACTCGGAGGACAGTATTTAGATGTCCTGCCTGGAAACCGTTTGACTTTTCAGGGCAATCTGCCTTTATTTCAAAAATTATTTGCGCCCAAGGCGCAGCAGCAGCCCCAGCCCTAGTAGGCGGCTGGTCAGCGTGGAGAGAAGTAGCTGCTGGGTGGACATTACTTAAAAGTT
>JACVRP010000145.1 GCA_014534385.1 Cyanobacteria bacterium Co-bin13 | reverse complement strand
TTACGCTGCGCTAACCCATCCTACAGCGGCTCTATATTTAATTTGTCCCACCTACTTATTACTTGCTTCAGAATTCTATATCTCGGCCTCTGGCTCAGAAGGCGATGTGCTTTCTAGGTATTTAGTGGAACTGTCAGGAGCAGGCTGTGAGAGCTATCTTCCTCCCCATCTCCCCAACCTTCCTCATCTCCGGCCTCTATGCTACTGAGGACAGCGCTTCTGGCATCATACCTGTGTCCTGGAGAATGGTAACGAGATCAACCTCCTGCTCCAGCAGGCAGGCATGACCACTTAACGGCAGCAGGTGAGTCTGGGAATTGGGCAAGTAGGCGGCCAGCCGCTTGACTTCATTGAAGGAGGGCAAGAGCCGATCGGCCTGGCCGACGATAAATAGGGTGGGGTTGCAGAAGGTTTGCAGTGGCAGGTCTTCGACCCGGAACTGGGTGAGCAGGGACATGCGCCAGGCAGCGCTGCGCTGGGTGACGGAGCGCATGGCGGTAAGGAGCTTGCTGCGATTGTCGGCGGAGATGCGGTGTAGGGCGGCCAGCAGGGGCAGCAGGGTCAAGGTGCCTATGTGGTAGGCCGAGGCCGAAACCCACGGCGCAACGCTAGCTGCCCAGCGGAACCAGGGCAGCTGACCAAAGGAGGAAGCAGGATTGATTAGAATCAGCCGGTCGATCAGGTCGGGGGCATGGGCGACGACCTGCAGGGCTAAACAGGCTCCAAAGGATTCGGCACAGAGGTAAACTGGGCGACCCCACCGATCCTGCCTGATCAGCTTGACCGTTTGCTGCACCAGCCCCTCCCAGGGCGTCTGATCATCCGATGGAATTACCAGACAGCGAATGTCAAAATACTGTCTCAGACGTTGGGTTTGGTCTACGTATAGGGTGCCGGTGCCGTCCATACCGGGCAGAAAGACCAGCAGGGGATGGGTGCGATTGACGGGGCCAGGGCTGATCAGGTGGAGCGGCTTAATCGGTTTCAACATTCTCCCGGAGATAGGCAAAGGCGTGAGGTCTTCTTCTAGTAAGCCCCCTGGCGCAGCAAATTGGCAATCTCATTTTGACAAGAATCGGTAATTTCTGCTGCCAGCTTCGCTGCCTGCCGTCCGTGGTAGTGCGATCGCAGTCGATCTGTCACCCGCACCGGATGGCCGACCAGCAGATCCACGTGGCGGTAAATCACCGCAGGGTGCCAGCCCGACTGGTCAAACAGCGGTTCACTGGGGTCAAACCAGCTCAGAACCTTGAGGGGCATAACCGAGGGGACAGCTTCCTGGGTGGATGCGATCGCAACCGGCAAAATCACCAGATCCTCGACCGGAGCCTTCATGGCCAGGTGGGCAAAGCCGCGCTGAAAATCGCTCATCTCAAAGGGGTCTGTTCTTTGCACCATTGGGGCTGCCCCCTCTGGGAAAATACCGATTGCCTGCTGGTCGCGCAGCAGGTGCGTGGCCTCTCGGAAGAAAGTCTGCTGCTTACCAGGGGCATCTAGCGGCAGGCAGCCTAGAGCATTGACAAACTCCCGCATACCCGGCACCTGACTCATGTAGTGATGGCAGGCAAAATGGACCGGGCGATTAAGTCCGGCCATCAGCAGCGGTGCATCCAGAAAGCTGCGGTGGTTGCTCACCAGCACCAGGGAAGCCCCCTCGGGCACCCGTTCAGTAAAATGCACCGACATCCGGATGCCTAATAAGGTCAGCAACCATTGGGAAATAGTCAGGGGATTACCGGAAACTAGAGATTCCATTCAGACTCAATGACTGCGATTAGGGAAATGTACTTAAAGCTGCGCTAGGGCCAATGTCAGGCAGCGGTAGCCTGCGCCCTCATACCGTAACAAATCTTAAAACTTCTGCAAGAAGCCAATATCAAAATCTACGCAAAGGATTAGGTATTTTTCTCTACAGGAGGTATTTAGAATCAGCAGGTTAAGGAATGCGTTGCAGCCCAGCTTCAATCTGTAAGACCTTCACTTTAGTCAAATAAGCTACCAACCGAGATCCGATTGAGGATGGATTTTGCCAGCCCCTGCGCCCCACCCTACTGCAGAGAGCCGCTTTTCTAGAGAGAGATCCGCCTCACCTCTATCCTCAAGGGAAAAGCCCTCCGACTGTCTGAGCCAGATGTAAAACTTTGCAAGCTTGTCTAAAAATCTAACTGGGTTGCTTGAGGCTTAGCAGCCAGGTTCGCAGCACCTCAGCCACCGTCCAGGCCTGGGCAAAGCAGCCGCGTGGGGTGAAAGGCGCATCGCCATCAAACACTTCGCTGAGGCTGCCGACCGCGCCCGAGTAAAGGTGATCTGCCATCGGTTCTAAAAAGCTCCGGGCAATCGCCGGATTGCGGTACACCTTCAGGTGGGCCTGCACAAAGGGGCCAATTAACCAGCCCCAAACGGTGCCCTGGTGGTAGGCTCCATCGCGCTGGTAGCGCCCACCCGTGTACTCGCCAATATACTCCGGGTGATCGGGAGAGAGCGATCGCAACCCGTGGGAAGTCACCAGCGCCCGAGCCACGTGATCCACCACAGAGCGCTGCTGCTCTGGGCTCAGCAGCGGCTCAAAGCCATCGGCCTGCTGCGGCAGGGCCACCGCAAAGATCTGGTTGGGCCGCAGCATGCCCTCTTCCTCAGGGTTAGGGGAGTCAATCACGTCGTAGCAGTAGCCCTTTTCTTCATTCCAAAAGCGCTGGAACCCACTGCGCGCGCGCTCAGCCAATTCTCGGTAGCGATCTGGCGACTGGCCCAACTGCTGGGAAAACTGGGCCATGCTCACTAGGGCGTTGTACCACAGGGCACTGATCTCCACCGGTTTGCCAATGCGGGGCGTCACCACCCAGTCATCGACCTTGGCATCCATCCAGGTGAGCTGCACGCTGGGGTCGCCGCCCCAAATCAGCCCATCCTCGTCCATGTGAATGTTGTAGCGGGTGCCCTTCTCATGGCAGACGATGATCTCCTCCAGCACCGGAAACAGCTCTCGCAGCAGCGCTTCATCTTGGGTAGCCGCAAAGTAGGCGCGAATTGCCTCAAAATACCAAAGCGTTGCGTCGATGGTGTTGTAGTGGGGTTCTTCGCCAACCTCAGGAAACAGGTTTGGCAGCATGCCCTGATCCACATAGCGGGCAAAGGTGCGGAGAATGGGTCGGGCAATTTCGGGGCGTCCGGTTGCGATCGCAAGCCCCGGCAGGCTAATCATCGTATCGCGGCCCCAATCCCCAAACCAGGGATACCCTGCAATCACTGTCTTACCGTGGTCCTCTCCCGGCAAAGGCCGCTGCACCACGAACTGATCGGCTGCCAGCACCAGGTGCTCTAGCCACTGCGGCGTGCTCTTTTCTGTAAGCTGCTGGGCTCCCTGCCACTGCTGCAGCAGGTCGGCTTCGTAGGCATAGCGAGCCTGGAGCGCTGCTTGCCCCTCCAGACAAGGCTCCTCCTCAGTGCTCAAAACCAGCGTGTAAGACGCTTCCGGCGACAGGGTGATCTCAAACGTCGCTGCATGCAGATGGTCATCAAAGGGATGTATGCCCCGGTCGTGCTCTATTTGCAGGCTGTAACCCCGGTACCAGGTATGGGCCAGCTGCATCGTACCGTTTTCAGCCAGCAGGTAAAACGGAGTTGCCTGGTCAAAGGCCCGCACCCGCACCCCCTGCTCTACCGCCTCAACCTGCATCTGCCAGCGGCCCCCTTCGGTGCTGTCGTGGTGAGGCCGATAGTTAACCATCGCCTTGAGGGACAACGCCAGGGGTTCACTGGCTCGCCGCAAGGTATAGCGAACGTAGGTAGTATTGGCTCCCTGCTCCATCCACACGCGCTTTTCCAGCAGAGCATCGCCAAAGGCGTAGGTCCACACCGGCACGGTTCCTTCTAAATGAAATCGCTCTGCCTGAGTGTAACCGTGCCCCGTGACCGCTCCGCCCACCCAACGATCTGTCTGCAGCTCAAACGAGTGCTCTCCGTAACAATCCGACTCATCTAGCTTGGCAACCAGCAGAGTGCGCATCAAAGGGGGCTTGAGGGCTGCCACCAGCAATCCGTGGTAGTGGCGAGTCAATACGCCCGCAACCGTGCCGCTAGCGTAGCCGCCAATGCCGTTTGTCACTAGCCACTCGCGCTGCGCGGAAATTTCTAAGTCGCCGCAGATGTTGCGTCCAAAGTGAAGAGCCATCGTGAGAGATTCCGTCAGAGAGAGCCATTATCGATATATTCGCGCCACCGAGTAATGCGCCCACCTAACATCTCGATGAAGATAGCATCCTCTGCTTCAGAGGTGTTGCCCGTAGCCCGCTCTCGATCAGTCCAGCGCCATTCCACCGCTGCCCTATCGCCTGAATGAATGACCTGGAGCACCTCAATTTGCAGAACTTCATAGGCGTCTGAATATTCCTGAAACGCCAGCCGAATATCTTCCTGGCCAATCCACCGGGAGCCCGGCACCATAAATTCTCCAATCTCATCAAATAAACCAGCAAAGCCAGCCGCATCGCTCATTAACCAGGCTCTTTGAGCCGCCTCAAGGACATCTTCAACGGTGGTAGAGAAAGGAATCATAGGGTCAGGTTTTCAGGAGGGAAAAGACAGTAATCTGCAAAAGCACAAGGCTTATTCAAAAGCTTTTGTCTGAGACAGATGCCTTGATATTCTTCATCTTCGAGCAACGCAGCGGTTGTCGCATTTATCTATAGATAGGTGTTGCGGTCCACCTCAGCAGTTTTGCAGCCTCACTCAAACCAGACTTTACAAAGCTTTTGAGATACCCCCACTCTCAAAGAACTTCTGTACAAAGAATTTTCGATGTGTAAACCAAAGGGAGCAAATTTTTTCACCGCCGCAATAATGAAAGGTAGCTGAAGATACAGTAAGCTATCTCTTCCCTTACACCCTTTTTCGCCCCTGCGACACCCTTACTGATATCTAAGGCAGTATCCGTCTCAATTGAGGAAGCAAACTGCCATGAACACTCAACAGTTACTCCACGAGTACAACCAGGGCTACCGCGACTTTTCAAGAATTCATCTGCATCGGGTCAATTTAAGCGGGGCCAATTTGAGCGGCGTTGACCTGAGTCACGCAGATTTGAGCAGCGCAGACTTGAGCCGGGCTGATTTGAGCCGGGCCAATCTCACTGGAGCCAACCTGACCAACGCAGACCTCAAGGGCGCTGATCTAAGCGGCGCTACCCTCAGCAGCGTTAACCTGATTGGGGCAGACTTGCGGCGGGCCAGTCTGGTCGGTACCGACTTGGGCCAGGCAGATCTAAGAACTGCAGACTTAGAAGATGCCGATCTGCGGGGAGCCAACCTCAGGCAGGTTGCTCTCTGTGGGGCAACCCTGCGGCGGGCTAATCTGGCCAGCGCCTGCATGGACGGCACCGACATCGCCGGGGTGGATCTGGAGGGAGCCAACCTGAATTTGCTGCGGTCTTTTGATCAGGACTGTGAAACGGGCACCTTCCACCGCTGGGTTACTTGGGGCAGCCACTAGGCTAGCAATCCCCTTGGATCAAGGGTCAAGGGTGGGTTGGAGCCGGGCTCTGACTCACCCTGTTTTATGAGCACTCCTCATCTAAGGGAAATATAGCGATAGCCACTGGTGTTAGGACGGGGTGCAGGGGTGGAACCGCTGGCTGGGGGTGCAGCCCCCACACCCCCAAATAATCGGATGTCCTAAGCTATGTGGCAACAGCTATAAATAGGCGCAGCATGACTTAGCTAGGTGTGAGCTAGCTCACACTGGCTCAGCGACCCAGGAGAGCGCCTTTTCCCAGCCCAACCCCCGCCGGACCAGCGTGGGTTCTCCCTCGGTAAAGTCGAGAATACTTGAGACCTCGTAGGTTAACTCTTCACCATCGTCGATGATGATATCGACCTGGTTTTCTAGGCGATCAAACAGCAGGGCTTTGGAGAGGGTAGTGAGATCGGGCTGGCCAGACGGCTGCGCCACCGAGAGCGACGAGGTGGAGACAATCGGATGGCCCAGCTCCTCTAGCAGGGCCTGACAGATTGCATTGTCAGGCACCCGAATGCCGGTTGTGCGGCGCTTGGGGCTCATGACCAGGCGAGGCACCTGCTTGGTGGCGGGCAGCAAAAACGTATACGACCCTGGAATGAGCCGCTTGAGAATGCGGTAGGCGTTGTCATCAACAACGGCATAGTCAGCAATATTAGACAGGGAAGAGCACAGGAACGTTAAAGGTTTCTCGTTGGCCAGCTGCTTGAGCTGCCGGACTCGCTGCACGGCTGCTTTGTTGTTGAGATCGCAGCCAATGGCGTAGACCGTGTCGGTGGGGTAAAGCATCACAGCCCCCTGCTGCAAAGCCTCTCGGACAGCTGAAATTTTCCGAGCTTGGGGAGTTTCGGGGTGAATTTTATAAACCGTTGCCATACTTTACTCTGGTGCGCGTCCGGCTTTGTCGGCAGAAATGCTAGTCCATGATCGGCGAAATTGGACAGCCTTGAGGAATTTGTTATGAAAACGATACTCCTTCAGGAAAATTCTCTGCATCAACCAAAAGTAGTTTTGTAAAGAATTACTCGGCTTCTTTGACAGGACAAACTTGCAAAAGAATGCCCCACCGAGTTTGATTCGGTGGGGCAAAACCATCAGGGGTTTCTACATGACTGCTAGAAGAGTGCCCTAAAGCAGGGGTGCGATCGCACAACCCTCTCCAGCCCAGCCTGACAAAGAAATTCCCCCAAGCCCCAATCCTGACGCCAGACTCGCTACAGACGGCCTGATTGCTCTCCGCTTTGATTACTATCGGAAGGGGTGCGATGCTAAGGGGCTAGGTTTAGAAGTTATGTCTGAGTCAACCCAGTTCTCCAAGAAAATTGCTTATTTTGACTGCCCTACGGGCATTGCCGGAGATATGTGCCTGGGGGCGCTGGCCGATGCAGGTGTGCCGCTGGACTATTTGACTGAGCAGCTCAATCGGCTGGGCCTGAGCGGAGAATTTGAGCTGCGGGCAGAAAAGGTGTTGCGGCAGGGGCAGGCAGCCACTCGGGTCAAGGTAGTCCTGGCAGCGCCCTCGACCCACTCCCGCCACCTGGAAGACATTGAGCAGCTGATCTTAAAGGCGCAGCTGCCCCCCAGAGCCGCCGAGTGGAGCTTAGCAATCTTTCGTCGTCTGGCCGAGGCTGAGGGCGCAGTGCACGGCATTGCCCCCTCAGAAGTTCACTTCCATGAGGTCGGTGCGGTCGATGCCATTGTTGATATTGTCGGCACCTGCCTGGGGCTGGACTGGCTGCAGGTGGATCGGCTCAGCTGTTCGGCATTGCCTACGGGGGGTGGGCTAGTGCGGGCGGCCCACGGCTGGCTGCCGGTACCTGCCCCTGCCGTGCTCAAGCTGCTGCAGATGGGGCAGGTGCCTGTCTACGGCAACGGTCTGCAAAAGGAGCTGGTGACGCCCACGGGGGCTGCGATCGCAACCACCCTCGCCGACCACTTTGGGCCGCCGCCCGCCATGACTCTGCAGCAGGTTGGTCTGGGGGCAGGCGGCCACGATCTGCCGATTCCTAACCTGTTGCGGCTCTGGATTGGTCAGGCCCCTGACGGTTTAATGGCAGTCACTTCAAAGATGGCTTCGGTGGCTTCAACAGCGCCCGCCCATAGCCATGCCCCTGCAGCCGTAGCCGCCCCGCCGCCCGCTGCCGCAGCGCCCCATCTAGAGCCCGTCACCGTCCTAGAAACCCAGGTGGATGATCTCAGCCCCCAGGCTATCGGCTACCTCTATGAACGCCTTTGGGCTGTCGGCGCTCTGGATGTCTTTACCCAGGCTGTAGGCATGAAAAAGTCCCGTCCTGGGGTGCTGCTGACGGTAATCTGCCAGCCCGATCAGACACCAGCCTGCGAACAGGCTTTGTTTGAAGAAACCACCACCCTGGGAATTCGACGACAGCTGCAGTGGCGGCACGCCCTAACGCGAACATTGCGCCCCATCGCAACTCCCTATGGCTCCGTACAGCTCAAGCTGGCCTATCACCCCGAAACTCACCAGCTGATGAACGTCCATCCGGAATTTGAAGACTGTGCCCAGCTGGCCCGCCAGCACCAGGTGCCCTGGCAGGAGGTCCACCGCAGTGCCCTGAGCCAGTGGTACGGGCAGCACCCGCCCCAGCTTGACCAGCGGCCCAACCCTCAGCCCTCAGCCGCTGGTTAAGCAGGCGCTGCCGGGTCCGGCTCTACTGTTTTGGCAGCTGGCGATTGACTGCCATTGGGAGAAGCTTCTGCGGCAGCGGTAGCCCCGTTGCGATCTGAGTCGGCTGCAGCAGCTTCATCGGTCTTGGCCTGAACTGTTAAATCAGAGTCAGGCAGGTCGAGCTCGGGCTCGGGCTCGGGCAATTCGGGCTCAGGCAGCGGAAACTCCTCGACTTCAGGCACCGATTCGAGCGTCAGCCGG
>JACVRP010000424.1 GCA_014534385.1 Cyanobacteria bacterium Co-bin13 | reverse complement strand
TGAGCAATCGCGCCGCCCGGCGGAATAACGAGATTCCCGTCAATGAGCCTAAGGTTGCGACCGAGGTTAAACAGGTCGGCACCGGGGGACAGCCGCCAGAGGAAACGGCTGTCAGTGAAATGTAAGGAGGTGAAGACACCATGCTAAATATCGCAGGCACAAGTATTGCCCAGGCTGTGCGGCAGGTCGCCTATCCCCTGAGGGGAGCCGCTTCAGATTACGATCCGCTGATGGATTGGGTGGGAGATGCCCGCCTAGTGTTGCTGGGCGAAGCCACCCACGGCACCCACGAATTTTATCAGCAGCGGGCAGAAATCACCCAACGGCTGATTCAGGAAAAAGGCTTTACGGCGGTGGCCATAGAGGCCGATTTTCCCGATGGTTACCGGGTCAATCGCTTTGTCCGAGGTATGGGGGACGATCAGACTCCTGAAGAAGCTTTGCGAGGCTTTCAGCAGTTTCCGACCTGGATGTGGCGTAACGCCGATGTCGTGAATTTTGTGGGCTGGTTACGCCAGTACAACGATGCCCTGGCTACCGACAGGCCCAAGGTGGGCTTCTACGGGCTAGATCTTTACAGCCTATATGCCTCCATGGGCGAGGTGCTCAAGTATCTAGAGCAGGTTGATCCAGAGGCTGCCCAACGGGCTCGCGATCGCTATGCCTGCTTTGAGCATTTTGAGCAAGATTCCCAGGAATACGGCTTTTTTGCCAGCCTTGATATAGAAGAATCCTGCCGGGATGGAACCGTGAGTCAGCTGTTGGATTTGCAGCAGCAGGCAGCCAAGTATGTCCAACGCGACAGTCAAGCGGAGGCGGATGAGTTCTTCTATGCAGAACAAAATGCGCGGCTGGTGAAAAATGCTGAGGAATATTACCGCTCGATGTTTCAGGGCCGAGTGGATTCATGGAACGTGCGCGACAAGCACATGGCCGAAACCCTGGAGCAATTACTGGCTCATTTAGATCGCCCTGGCAATCAAAGCAAGATCGTGGTTTGGGAACATAACTCCCACCTGGGTGATGCTCGGGCCACCGATATGGGACAAGCTGGAGAGTGGAATGTGGGCCAGCTAGTGCGCGAACGCTACGGCAAGGAGGCTATTCTAGTCGGTTTCACCACCTACAGCGGCACCGTGACGGCAGCCTCAAACTGGAGTGATTTGCCTCAACTCAAGCAGGTTAACCCAGGACTTCCCGATAGCTATGAGGCTCTATTTCACGACACCGGATTGCCCCGGTTTCTGCTGAACTTGCGGGAGCAAAACCAGGCCGTTGCCGAACTGAGCCAAAACCGGCTGGAGCGGGCCATTGGGGTAATTTACCGGCCTGAGAGCGAGCGCCATAGCCACTACTTCTATGCCCGTCTGCCCGAGCAGTTTGATGCTGTCATTCACATCGATGAGACCCAAGCTGTGCAGCCCCTCGATCTCGCGCCTCCTGAAACAGGGGAAGTCCCCGAGACCTTTCCCTCAGCGCTCTAATTTCGATTGCTGATTACGGCTCTATCGCAGGGAGAACCTGCGAAAGCAGTTTCAAAATTCAACCCATTGCCGCCAGGCAGCCTTTGTTAGCAAATTCTTTCTAGTTGAGAGTGTTCGATGGAAACCGTTGCAGGCCATACTCAAGGTCTAAAAGCCAATCAGCTCAAGCAGCTGCAAAAGCTTTATGAGCAGCGACACGCCAGCAGTAGCTGGGTATCGCCCGAATTTGCCCAGCAGTTGGGCGAGATCGCTCAGGCGATTGCGCGGCCTGTCTGCTGCTACCTCGATCGCCGGGGTCAGGTGCTCAAGGTTGCAGTAGGCTCCCCGGCCCAAACCCAACTGCCACCCGAAGCGATGCCCAGGCGGGGGGCCGATCGCTTGAGCGGGGCGCGGTGTCTGGCGGTGCAGTCTCACCCACCTGATACGGCTGACCTGGTGGCGTTGGTGCGGCAGCGGTTAGATGGGCTGGTAGTGCTGATTCCGGCGGAGAAAAAGGGTCAAAGGATTCTAGAAGCGGCCTACCTGGCCCATCTGGTGCCCGATGTTGATCAGCCCTGGGAGATGGCAGGGCCGCTGCCGCTAGATCAGCTGCTGCAGGAGGATTTTGAAGACCAGATCCATGATTGGGAAGCCGATCTGCGCGATTCTGGTTTTGACCCGACCGGGTTTCAGGTGACGCAGGCTGGCCCAGATCGGGTGCTGCTGGTGGGCCTGATGACAGACGACATGACGCAGCAGCAGTTTACCGATGGGCTGGAGGAGCTGACCCGGCTGGTGGAGAGCGCGGGTGGTGAGGTCGTAGGCACGGTGCAGCAGAAGCGATCGCAGCCCCATCCCCAAACGGTGGTGGGGCAGGGCAAGGTGGAAGAGATTGCGCTGGCGGCCCAAACCAACCGGGCCAATCTAGTGGTCTTTGACCGCGATTTGTCGGCCTCTCAGACCCGTAACCTGGAAGAGCAGATCACCCTGCGCGTGGTAGATCGTACAGGCGTGATTCTCGATATTTTTGCCCAGCGGGCGCAATCCCAGGCCGGTAAACTCCAGGTGGAGCTGGCCCAGATGGAGTATCTGCTGCCTCGGCTGCGCGGTCGGGGACAGGCCATGTCAAGGTTGGGCGGCGGCATCGGCACCCGAGGCCCGGGGGAAACTAAGCTAGAGACCGAACGACGCACCATCCAGCGGCGGATCAACCTGCTGCAGCAGGAGGTCAATCAGCTCCAGGCCCACCGCGCTAGGCTGCGCCATCAGCGCGAACAGCAGGCGGTGCCCGTGATTGCTCTGGTGGGCTACACCAATGCGGGCAAGTCAACCCTGCTCAACACCCTGACCCAGGCCGAGGTCTACGTCGCCAACCAGCTATTTGCCACCCTCGACCCCACCACCCGCCGCCTCAGCTTAGAGGACGCAGAGCTACAGCAGCGGCAGGACGTTTTGCTGACCGACACGGTGGGCTTTATCCACCACCTGCCGCCGCCGCTGGTCGATGCCTTTCGCGCCACGTTAGAAGAAGTCACCGAAGCAAATGCCCTGGTGCATCTGGTCGATCTGTCGCATCCAGCCTGGGAAAGCCACATTCAGTCGGTGGAGGAAGTCTTGAACGACCTGCCCGCGATGCCGGGGCCGGCCCTGCTGGTGTTTAACAAAACTGACCAGGTGGAGTCGGAGCAGCTTGGGATCGCCCAGCAAACCTACCCCGAGGCCCTCTTTATCTCTGCCACCCAACGTCTGGGCCTAGAAACCCTGCGTCAGCGAATGCTGCAGCTGGTCCGTCAAACCAGTCCGGTCTGATGACGGCTCCCCCAAAAAGCAAAGCCTGCAGTCTTAGGGTTAGCAGCTCAGCTCAGGCCAGCCTAGGGGTGGCTCTTGTGACGCGGCGACAGCTCCTTAAATACAGCCTCCTGGGCGCGGGGGCCACCCTCGCCGCCTGTACAGCCAATCCCACCTCAGGAAGCCCGCAACCCGTGAGAAATCTACAAAGC
>JACVRP010000081.1 GCA_014534385.1 Cyanobacteria bacterium Co-bin13 | reverse complement strand
ATACTCAGGAGCTGCCGCAGGAGCTGGTGGGTGCGATCGCAACCCTCCTGCGCACCGATACCTACCGCTCTGTGCTGCGTGCAGAGGGGCCGCAGCCGCCCGAAAAAACATCTCAGGCCCGCCTCATCCTAATTTCCGAAAGACCTGTTCCTGCCCTTGATGCTGCTGTAGCCCACACCTTCAAGGTACCGCCCTTACGGGTGCGTAAGGCCGATATCAGCGACCAGGTTGACTACTACCTCAGCCTGATCTGCCGGCAGCGGCGGATGGGGCGGGTGCGGGTATCACCGGAGGCCATTCGCCGCCTGCAGGCCTACGACTTTCCCAACAACCTGCGGGAGCTAGAGAACCTGGTGGAGCGGGCCGTGACTCAGATGGTGGTGGGGAGCGTCATCACCGAGGAGCTGATCTGGCCTTCTCAGGGCAAGAAAAAACAGTTCCGGCTCAACCTGCTCAATGCTTACCCTCAGCTACGGCGGTTTTTGCGTAGCCCCTGGTGGCCCGATCGGATTAACTACGGCTTTACTCTATGGTTTTTTGCTCTGGTGGTAGGGCTGCTGTTTTGGGGGCCGCAAACGCGCGATCGCAACGTGGCCCTGCTGGTTTTTTGGGCCTGGTGGTGGCCCCTAGTGCTGCTGAGCTTTCCCTTTGTGGGGCGGCTCTGGTGTGCGGTGTGCCCTTTTATGATCTATGGCGAAGTCACCCAAAAAATCTCTCAGTGGCTGTTTCCGGGCAGGCTCAGGCGCTGGCCCCGGCAACAGGCTGAGCGTTGGGGCGGCTGGTTTCTCTTTGGCCTGTTTGTCCTGATCTTGGTCTGGGAGGAGGTCTGGAATTTGGAAAATGCGGCCTACCTGTCGGCCTGCCTGCTGCTGCTGATTACTGCCGGGGCCATGATCTTTTCGGCCCTGTTTGAGCGCCGTTTTTGGTGTCGTTACCTCTGCCCCATTGGCGGCATGAATGGCCTGTTTGCCAAGCTCTCGATGACTGAGCTACGGGCCCAGCAGGGCACCTGCTCCGCCGAGTGCACCACCTACCAGTGCTACAAGGGTGGCCCTCAAAAAGGCGAAGGCCAGGAAACCAACGGCTGCCCCCTCTACTCCCATCCGGCCCAGCTGGAAGACAACCGCGACTGCGTGCTCTGCATGACCTGTCTTAAAGCCTGCCCCCACCGCTCGGTGGAGGTGAACCTGCGCCCCCCCGGCATTGAGCTGTGGACAACCCACGTGCCGCGCGCCTACGAGGTGGCCCTGATGTTTCTGCTGCTGGGGGCCGTGTACCTACATCGGCTGCCGGAGCTGCAGGCTGGCCTGGGCTATACCTGGGATCTCTCGGCTCAGGGCTGGCACGCGCTGGTGTCGGTGGGGCTGCTGGGGGTGGGTGCGATCGCACCCCTGCTGGCTCAGGTCATTCTCAAGCTACAGCACCGGCTCAAGCCCGCCTGTAAGCCCAAACCCTTTCTCACGCTGGCCTACGGCTATCTGCCGCTGGTGTGGGCAGCAAATCTGGCCCACTACCTGCGGCTCGGTCTGAGCGAGGGGGGGCGGGTGCTGCCGGTTTCCCTTGCCACGGTGGGCCTGCCCGGAAATATGCCGGTTTGGGCGGCTCACCCGGCAGTGATTGCCTTTCTCCAGGGATCTACGCTGCTGCTGGGCCTGCTGCTGGCAGTCTGGTTTACCCAAAAATTGCCCGTCAGCCGCTGCGTCAGCTGTGGCCACAGCACGTTAGCATATTCACCTTGGGAGCTAGTCTTTGGTGGCTGATAATTGGCTTTTGAACCGCCTTTGCAGAACCTGAGTAGACCAAAGGACAGCCCCTGGAACTTTTATCGAAAAATCTTCCTGCTGTCGTTGCTTGAACTTCGCCTTTTAGAAGAGTTTGCTAGATTGACTCCATCAGCCCAATTCAATAACGCCTTGGTCTGCTAAGGAATCACCATGATGCCTCAAGACGGTTCCTTGGACTTTAAGCTGGTTCAGCGTGTCTGCCTTTTGCAGCAGGCGTTGGATCAGGCGTTGGACACCCTAGACGAGCTGAGGCTGCGGGTTGAAAACCACCAGCTGCTAGAGTCTCAGCTGGCGCAAACCGAAGAGTATTCCAACGCCCAGCAGAAAATTATCACCCATCTCAAAGAGCAGCTCGACGAGAAAAGCGAGTGGCAAAACCACATTCTGCAAAAGCTGCTGCTGGGCGTTCAGCACATGATCGACCAGCAGCAGCTCGAACTCGAACGGCTGCGCATCCGCATTCAGCAGAGCCAGAGCGAGGTGCAGGAATATCTGTTGCGGATTAAAAACTACTACCAGTCGGCCCCTGCCGATCGCCTGTTTGAGCAGGACCTGGAGCTGACCTCAGAGGTCATGGTAGTGCGGGCTTTAACGGTCAGTCTCAGCAGCCAGCTCCAGGCGGCTCAGCAGCATATCCGCGAACTCGACACCACCCTAACCCAGCATCAGGTTAACTTTGCCCGTCTGCTGGCCTATCAGGAGAGTATTGCTCGGCAGTTTACAGACCCTATTGCCCTGCCGCCAGTCGAGTCAGAGGACTGGGAGGAAGATCCCACCGCATTAATGCAGATCGTCAGAGCCCAGCAGCAAAAGCTGGAAGCCCTGGATGACGAGCTAGCCGAGCAATTTCGCCAGCAAAATCGGCTCAAGTACCGCTGCCAGGAGTTAGCAGCGGAGCGCGACCACTATAAACGCCAGATTTTTGCCCTGCAACAGGAGAATGAAGACCTGCGAGAACAGGTGCTCTCCCAAGCTAGTCAGGCCAATGAGTACGAGGCTGCTATTCACTACTGGCGACAGCATTCTGGGGTGGAGGGGTAAGGGAAGCAGGGGAGCAGGGGGAGCCGGTAGGGTTTAACGCCTGTCTTTAATTTTTTGAGGCTTGTCTAGGGCATGGCTGGGGATGGGGCAGCGGTTCGGACGGCATTCGAATGCGTGGGCGGATAGGTTAGTGGACTTCCCCGATGCGGTCAGGCAGGACGGACTGGAGGAGGGGGGTCAGCTCGTCTTTGAGACGTCCGGCGCGGATGAGTTCTGCGTAGGTATCGGACTCGATGGCTAGCAGTTCTTCTCTTAGCTGCTCGGTGGTGAGGTTGCGCACGTCTTCGTTCTGCTGCTCTAGGCGCAGCATTTTCTCTTTGACCTCATCGAGCTGGCCTTCGACCAGGGCCATCTGGTAACCCACAAATTCTGGGTCTAGGGCTTCGCTTTCCTTGATTTCGACCAGTCGCTTCATGACTCGGGTGAGGGCGACTCGTTGGGCCGTCATCTGCTGGTAGTCCTTAAGGACGATCTTGTCGGCCAGCAGGCCCAGGCGATCGAGTAGGGGTTGGGTAGTTAGGCCCTGTACCAGCAGGGTAAACAGCATGACCCCAAAGACAATGGCGATAATTTCCTCTCGCTCGGCCAGGCTGGCGGGCACGCTCAAGGCCAAGGCGACCGAGACTGAGCCTCGCAGGCCGCCCCACCAGAGCAGGGTCTGCCCCTGCCAGGAAATGTCAGAGTTAACGAGGGCATTGCTCAGGGCACTGAGGCCAAAGGTGCTGATGGCGCGGCTGAGAATGATGATTGCGATCGCAATTCCAATCGAATTCAGGTTGTCTGCCAGTCCAGCAAACTTCACCTGGTCGCCGATCAGCAAAAACACAATCGAGTTGACAAAGAAAGCGACAAACTCCCAAAACTCAGAAACCAGCAGGCGGGTTCGAGGGTTCATGCCAATGCGGGAGCCAAAGTTACCTAAAATCAGCCCGGTAGTCACCACCGCAATGACGCCAGAGCCGCCCAATTCCTCGGCCACTAGATAGGTTCCGTAGGCCGAGACCAGCGTCAGCGACTGCTCCACCAAGGGCAGATCAAACCGCTGGGTTAGAAAAGAAATGCCAAAGCCAATCAGCCCCCCCACGCTGATGCCCACCCCGGTAAAAATGAGAAACCGGGCCAGCGATACCGATAGGTCAAACTGCTCAATTCCTAGTGCTAGCCCCACCAGTAGGTTAAAGGCCACGACCGCCACTCCGTCATTAAACAGGCTTTCGCCCTCCATCAGCACCGTCAGCTTCTTGTCTACCCCCAGCTCGCGAAACAGGGCCACCACCGACACTGGATCGGTGGCTGACAGGCTAGCTCCCACCAGCAGGGCTGTGGCTAGAGACGTGCCAGCAATCCCCTGCAGGCCCCACACCAGACCGGCCACGCAGATAAGCACCCCCAGAATGGCAAACAGCAAAATCGGCACTAGGTTGCGCCTCAGGCTCTGCCAGTTGAGGTTCCAGGCGGCTTCAAACAGCAGCGGCGGCAGGAAAATAAACAGGATCAGCTCCGGCGACAGATTGATCAGCCGCACGTCTAGCACCGCTAACCCTAGCCCCACCAGCAGCAGCAGCAGGGTATAGGGAATATTGCGCAGCACGCTAAAGGCACGCGACATCGTCGCTACCCCCAACGACACCAGCAGCACCAGGCAAAACTGTTTGAGGTTGGCTTCAATAGAGGGGTCTTTAAACCCGGCCTCAGCGGCTGTCAAAAGCTCCACGAGCATGATTGCGATCGCTTCTATAGGGGTTTCCAATGCCCCCAATAGTAAGGGGCAACGGGGTTAGCGGCAACTATAGAGGGGATATTGAGAGAGGATGTTAGCGACCGGCTTACTGCTGCTGGCGAATACCGGCGGCCTGGCTGAGTAGCGCCTCCGCAAAAGATAAAGACTCCTGGTGAGAGTGCCCGCCTGCTAGCTGAGCTAGCTCTTCTCGCCGCTCATCCTGGCTCAGGGGCACCACCCGAACAACGGTACGAACGTCCTCGACGACGGCTACAGTGCCCTCTTCCGATGATTTGGGGCGGGACTTGCGGCGCTTGGGAGCCAGTTTTTCCGCTTCATCAATCAGGTGTTTGCCCACCCGGAAGTGAGCGTCAGCCATCGCCGCCACCATGGGCTGGTGGGTGACACAGAGCACCTGGTGCTGTCGCCCTAGCTGATAGAGCTTTTCGGCAATCGCCTGGGCCACTCGTCCGGAAACGCCGACATCAATCTCGTCAAACACCAGAGTACTGCCCAGGTCTGTGTCTGAAAAACAGGCTTTGAGGGCCAGCAAAAACCGGCTCATCTCGCCACCAGAAGCGGTCTCTGCCAGCGGCTGCAGCGGCTCACCGGGGTTGGGGCTAAAGAGAAACTGCACCCGTTCGGTGCCCATTACCGTCGGTTCTACCGCTCGCAGGTCAACCTTAAACTGCACCCGGTCCATAGCCAGCGGCTTTAGCTCGGCCACCAGCTTGGTTTCGAGGGTTTTAGCGGCCTGTTTTCTCAGCTCTAGAAGCTGGCTGCAGGCTTTTCCTAAAACCTGACGGCGCGCCTCATAGGCTTCTTCCAAGGCTTCGAGCGATTGCCCGTCACCGTTCATCAGGTCTAGTGAGCCTTGAATTTCGTCGCGGTATTCGATCAGTTCGCCCAACGAGCGACCGTATTTGCGGCAGAGGCTTTTCAGCTGCCGAATGCGCTGCTCGACTTCTTCTAAGCGCTGAGGGTCAGCCTCGATATTTTCTCCGTAGGCATTGATCTGGCGACCGGCCTCCTCAACTCGAGATAGGGCCTCGCTTACCATCGAAAGAATCGAGTCTACTTCGGGGTCGTAGCGCAGCATGTCGCTGAGGATGTCTTCAGCTTTGCCCAGCAGATCGGAGCAGGCCTCGGCCCCTGTGCCAGCATCGTTTTCATAGAGAATTTGATAGACCTGGTAGCTCTGCTGCTGCAGTTCAACGCTGTGGCTCAGGCGCTGCTGCTCCTGCTCCAGCAGATCCAGTTCGTCGGGCGTGGTCAGGTTGACCCCATTGAGTTCTCGGGCCTGGTGCTCAAACAGATCAAGCTGCTCTAGTCGGTCCTGCTCGGCTTTGCGGCGGCGCTCCAGGGCTTGCCTGGCCTGGGTAGCCGCTTCGTAGGCCTGAGCCACTTCCTGGCGCTGGAGCAGCAGCTTCTGCCCTCCAAAGCTGTCTAGCCACTCCCGCTGTAAATCGGGCGAACCAACCTGCAGGGTTTGGCCTTGAGCCGTAATTTCGAGGAGCAGCTGGCGCAGGGTTTCTATCTGAGGCTTGTTGACCAGCACCCCATTGAGCCGCGACCGGCTGCGGATGGCCCCACGACCAGCGGTCAGCTCCCGGCTACAGACCAGCTGGTCGGCCTCGATTTCGATTTTGTTGGCCTCTAGCCACTGGGCTATGGCGGGAGTGAGGGTAAAGGTGGCCTCAACGAGGGCGCGAGGGGTGCCCGTGCGAATCAGGCGCTGGCTGGCCTTGCCGCCCAGAACTGCGTCTAAGGCATCTAAAATGATGGATTTTCCAGCTCCGGTTTCTCCCGTCAGCACGTTCAGGCCAGGCTGAAGCTGGAGATCCAGCTGGTCGATCAGTGCGAAGTTCTCAATGTGAAGAGCAGTGAGCATAGGGGAGACCAGGCTGACAGAGTGAGCGCACAGATCTTGGAAGACAGATCTTCAGGTTAGACAATCTCGGTAAGACCAGGGAGCATCCTCTGAAACGGGTCACCAAAAAGACTCTCAGAACTTATTCTAAGTACTTTCAAAGTACTTTTGTATTGACTTTTAAAGGTTGGGGCGGTGTTGAGTACGGATGTCTCGACCCAAGTCTTTGGCTCCAGGCCATTACAATACTTTACAGGAACCTCCTTTCGGTTTAATGACTGTGACGGCCAATCTCACCTCTGCCACCCAGGAAGCAACAATGGATGCCGATAACCGGGACGCGATCGCACCTGTAACTGATAGCGCTTTAATGCCGCTGACCGCCGAACCAGCTCCGCTATTAACGGCCGAGCGGCTCCCCAGTGTGCCGGAGCGTCAGCAGAACCCGCTGACCGCCCTGACCTACGACCCGGATGCGATCTCAGCCTATTACGGCAGGCGACCGCTGCAGATACTGAGCCGCCTGCTCAGTATCCTGGTGCCCTTTGCGATGTTTTACCTGGGTCTCTGGTGGGACCGCCGCACCCAGCAGACAGTCCAAAAGGAAACGCTGCGGGCCCAGCAGTTTCGGCAGATACTGACCCGTCTAGGCCCAGCCTACATCAAGGTAGGACAGGCCCTCTCGACCCGGCCTGACCTGGTTCCCCCTACTTTTCTAGAGGAGCTGACTAAGCTCCAAGATCAGCTGCCGCCCTTCCCCAATGAACTGGCCTTTCAATTCATTGAGACAGAGCTGGGAGCGCCGCCGTCACAGCTGTTTGCCGAACTCTCTGCCGAGCCGATTGCCGCTGCTTCGCTGGGGCAGGTTTATCGGGGCCGTCTGCACACCGGAGAAGAGGTTGCCGTCAAGGTGCAGCGCCCTGGTCTGGCCCAGCAGATCACCCGCGACCTCTACATTCTGAGGTGGCTGGCCCAGTTTGCTACTAAGCGAATTTCCCAGGTGCGCAGCGATTTGGTCGGCATCATGGATGAGTTTGGCACCCGCATCTTCGAGGAGATGGACTACACCCACGAGGCTCAAAACGCCGAGCGGTTTGCTTCCCTATATGGCCATCTGCGCGATATCTATGTGCCCCGCATCTATGAGGCCTACACGGCCCGGCGGGTGCTGACAATGGAGTGGATTACCGGCACCAAGCTGACCAATATTGAACAGCTCAAGGCCCAGGGCATCGATGCCACCTACCTGATTGATGTGGGCGTGCAGTGCTCTCTGCGGCAGCTCCTGGAGCACGGCTTTTTCCACGCTGACCCCCACCCCGGCAACCTGCTGGCCACGCCCGATGGTAAGCTGGCCTACCTCGACTTCGGCATGATGAGTGAGGTCAAGCCCTACCAGCGCTACGGCCTGATTGAAGCAGTTGTGCATATGGTCAACCGCGACTTCGAAGGGCTAGCCCGGGACTATGTGAACCTGGAGTTTCTCACCCCAGACACGGACTTGAGACCCATTGTGCCGGCGCTGTCTGAGGTGTTTAGCAATGCGCTGGGAGCCAGCGTTGCCGAACTGAATTTCAAGAGCATCACCGATGAGTTTTCAGCGCTGATGTATGAGTATCCCTTCCGGGTACCTGCCTACTACGCCCTGATCATCCGTTCTCTGGTCACGCTCGAAGGCATTGCCATCAACGTTGATCCTGACTTCAAGGTGCTCAGCAAAGCCTACCCCTACATCGCCAAGCGGCTGCTGACCGACTCCTCACCCCAGCTGCGCACCTCGCTGCGAGACTTGCTGTTCAAAGAGGGTCGCTTTCGCTGGAATCGGTTGGAGAACCTGCTACGCAATGCCAGCGACAGCGATGACTATGACCTTGATGCGGTGCTAGATCAAACTCTGGAGTTTCTGTTCTCAGAGCGCGGCACATTTATTCGCGATCGCATCGTCGATGAACTGGTGCGAGGGCTAGATTCCCTCGGCCACAACACCCTGCAAAACGTTTCCCAGAAGCTACAGGAGCGCCTGGGCCTGGCCGATGCCCCAGCACCCATTGCTCCTACCGCACCCAAAAGCGCCAGCGAAATCGACCACATTCTCAAAATTGTCGATATCTTGCGCCATACCAAAGGCTTTGACCCAAGTCTCATTGCCACAAAGCTGCCCAAAATTTTGTTCAAGGCCGAAACTCGCGATATGGGCCAGCGCATCTTCAGCGGCCTGGCTCAGCGGGCTCTAGCCCGCCTAATACGAGATTTCTTGCTAGCCACAGAAGCTCCCCAGGCCGGATCGGCAGCAGTGTTAAGGCGGCCCCCTGTCCCTCTTTCTGCCCTAGCCCCAACTCGGTCGTAACGAGCCGAAACACTCCTAAGGAGGCACCCAAAAAAGGGTGCATTGCGCCAAAGCGACAATGCACCCTTTTTTTGATCTATAGCGATAGCCATTGGTGTTAGGCCGGGGTGCAGGGGTGGAACCCCTGGCTGGGGGCGCAGCCCCCACACCCCCAAACAATCGGATGTCCTAAGTTATGTGGCGACAGCTATATCGCTACATAAGGGTTATCTAAAGAGCCTGCTGCTTGCTCAGCGGAGCCTCACTGGACCCCAGCAGACAGCTCGTGAGCAATTAGTTTACTGGATCCTAGTTCTGCTCAGACCCTTCTTGCGCGGCATTCAGGCGGGCTTCCAGCGCTTCTAACTCAGCCCGTCGAACTTCTAGCTGCTCTTGCTCCAGCTTCAGCTTGCGCTCCAGCTCCTGAATCTCGTCTCGCCGAGCCGCTGTTTCCAGCGCCCGTCGGTCAACTTCCTGACTTTTTAGCGTTAATGACTGACGCCACCGTTCCGCGCGCTCAATTTCCTGCTCCAAGGCTTGGGGAGTTACTCCATAGGCCAGATACTGCTCCACCAAAGCCAAAACCCAGGGCGTTGCATCTTCCACCCTTTCTATCTGGTTGAGCCCATCTAACGCCACCAGCACCAGATGCCCCTCTTGAAAAGCAATCAAATTTGAAGTTTCTACTATTCGTTCTGAGGAAAGAAGTTCCCAGGCAGTTTCATCCTGGCGCTGGGCTAACAGCAGCAGTTCTGCGCCCCCCAAAAATGCTTTTTTCTGAACCTTGGCCAGATACTGCATCAATAACGCTTCCACTGAATTGCTACGGGATTTCTACTAATCTGTACTGCCTCTTATGGCATGAGTATACTCTCTGGCATCTGACCCAGGGATGAGGTTTGCCAAGGATTATCTAATCCTCATGATCAAACGGGTGTGCCAAAACGCTGACAGGCACACTCCCCCCTGCGAAGGAGTAACTAGCACAGTAAAACTAACGAAGAAACACGTCGAGTCACAGTGCCAGATGGCCGCAGATTCAAACCCTGCAGGGCCTCTTGAAAACGTTAGCTGTTTGAAAAGAAAACCGGAAACGCAGTTATGAGTCAATCAATTTCTACGTCCTGGCCATTTTCAGTCACGACAACGACTGGCACCCTCACGCCTGACCAACTCTCCCACTCCGAGCTGGTGCTTCGCTGCCAGGAACACCTACGGCCTGACCGAGTGGCTTTTGCCGAGCTGCTGCGGCGCTACCAAACCCATGTTGACAAGCTGCTCTACCATCTAGCTCCTGACTGGTCAGACCGCTCTGATCTGGCTCAAGAAGTTTGGATTCGGGTTTACCGCAATATTCGTCGCCTAAACGACCCTAATAAGTTCAAGGGCTGGTTAGGCCGCATCGTCACAAACCTTTTCTATGATGAGCTGCGCAAGCGCAAGCGGGTAGAAACTATGCTGTCGCTAGACGCCCCCCGCACCGTAGAAGACGGTGAAGTCGATTGGGATGTGCCTACCTCTGAGCCCAGCCCCGTTGACACCATGATGACCCAGGAGTTTTACGACCATCTGAAGCAGGCTATCGCTGAACTCCCAGATGTTTTCCGCACCACTATTATTCTGCGCGAAATTCAGGGGTTAGCCTACGAAGAAATTGCCGAGATAACTGGCGTCTCTCTAGGTACGGTCAAGTCTCGCATTGCTCGCGCCCGACAGCGGCTGCAGAGTGACCTGCAGGGCTATCTAGGCGACACCAGCCCCTGCTGCAAGTAATCCTTAATATTTCACCTGGGTGCAGCTCTCTCTTTGGGTGCAATAAAAACTAAACCTAGGAAGCAATACCGCTTTTTCGAGGTTCCGATTATGATCAAAATCGGCAGTGTCTAGAAGACCCGGCAGGAACACCTCCATTTCAGTGTGCTTCTACCTAACATTGTCGGTTTGAGTCTAGATTGTTGGCCTCATTGGTAGCGCTCCTGGCATGACCACTTCCTCTT
>JACVRP010000130.1 GCA_014534385.1 Cyanobacteria bacterium Co-bin13 | reverse complement strand
GGTGTTGGGACGGGGTGCAGGGGTGGAACCCCTGGCTGGGGGCGCAGCCCCCACACCCCCAAAAAATCGGATGTCCTAAGCCATGCGGCGACAGCTATATCCCAGGTTGGGAATGCAGAGGCCAGGTTTTATTTGTTTCTTAATCAGCTTTGTTAAAGGCTTATGGAGAAAACAGCGTCTTCCTTGGAGGAATGGCTCATCGGGAGAACGCCTGATTAGTCTTAGCAGGAATAGCAGCCCTAGAAAACTCGGGCTTTGAGCAAAGCTTCAGGTAAGCAGGCTAGCTTGCGCAAAGAGGGAACATAGGCCCGCTGATTAAAGACATCGTACTGATTCTCTTCAATCACATCTAAGATTTTGCGATAAAGCATCAGGGCAGACCAGACAGGCCAGCGGGCATCAGGGCTGAGTACGCTAATTCCCCTTTCTGCCTCTGCATAAAATTTGCGGGCCCGCTGAATCTGGAACTGCATCAGCGATTTCCAGCGATCATCAATAACGCCCCGTATCAAGTCCTCTTCGCTATAGCGAAAAAGGGCTAGATCCTCCAACGGCAGATAAATCCGGCCCCGCCGAGCGTCTTCTCCAACATCGCGGAGAATATTAGTTAGCTGATTGGCAATACCCAACGCAATAGCTTCCTGAGTTGGGTTGGGAGAAGCGTCTTTAGGATGCCAGGGAGCCGTGTGCTGCTGCAGATCAACGCCCATGACGGTAGTTGACATAAGACCGACCGTACCTGCTACCCGATAGCAGTAAAGCTCTAGCTCCTCAAACGTTTCGTAACGAGACCGATATAGGTCCATTCGCTGGCCCGCAATCATGTCGCGAAACGGCTGAATCTCTAGGGGAAACTGCTCAAGCGTATTCACCATCGCCACATCAGCATCATCTTGAGGACTCCCCTCAAACAAAGACTCTAGATGGGACTCCCACCGATCTAGCGTGGCTTCATTGGTGTACTGGGCTTGGGGACCATCCACCAGTTCATCGGTCCGGCGACACCAGACGTAAATGGCCCAGATTGCTCGTCGTTTGAGAGGTGACATGAGCAAGGTACCCATGTAAAAAGTCTTTGAGTACTTTGCCGTAACTTGGCGACAAAGCTCATAAGCCTCTTCGACAGAAGCCAGGGGTTTTGCAGGGGGAGAGTCAGACAATTGCAGCATCAATGACCAGGTTGGAGAATCTAGGATGTCTCAAACAGACAGCAGGTTCACTGGCGAAAGACGATAGCTAGAACCCAAAGAGCCAAGCTAATCATCATGTGTATGCAAGTGTTGCCCATCCAAGATTACACCTAATTAATGTTGCTCTTGCGACAGCAACCCTCACAACCTGGCCGGAACCGTTAGGCAGGGACTCCCTGCAAAGGCAGTTGGGGCGTTTCGTCAACTGTGGGTAGCTTGCTTTCAGCAATCGCTTGAGCAGCAAGCTTACCCGAGAGAACTGCCCCCTCCATGCTGCCTAGGTAGCGCTGCATCGTATAGCTGCCCGCCAAAAAGAAGTTGGACACCGGGGTCACCTGAGTTGGGCGACTGGCCTGACATCCTGGAGCAGCCGTATAGACAGAGCGAGGAGTTTTGACGACCTTTGACTTGAGTAATTTAGCAGGATTCTCGCCCTGGAAATGCTGCGGAAAAAGTCTTTCCAGTTCTTTCATCGTGGCGTCTAGAATTTCTGACTCCGACTTATCAATCCAGTCCTTCGCCGGGGCTAGCACCAGTTCCAGCATGGAGCGATCGGCGTCAGCATATTCTCTACAGGTGTTGCTCATATCGGCATACACGCTTAGCAGCGACGACCGTGAAAACAGCAGCTGATCAACGTCGGTCAGCTTGCGATCAAACCACAGATGCAGGTTGATCACCGGCACACCCTCCAGGTTCTCTAGCTTCTGGAAAAATTCATCCTGCTTCCAGAGTGCTGGCGTGAGCGCTTTGAATACGTCTACCGACATCGCCGATACGAAGGCATCTGCGGTTACTACTTCGTCGGCTGCGCCATCGAGACCGCGCATCAAAAATCCTTTAACCGAGCCATCTTCATGCAGCAAAATTTGCTTCAGCGGCTTTTTGAGATGAACTTCACCGCCTCGCTCGGTAACGTAGTCAACAATGGGCTGACACAGCCGTTCAGTGGGAGAACCATCAAGGAAGGCAATCTTGGAGCCGTAGCGCTCCTGCAAAAAGCGGTTTAAGGCGGTGAGGGGAACCGTGGCCGAGACATCTTCTGGATTGATGAAGGTCAAGGCTTTAGAGGCAGCGATGAAAATATCTGAGTTGACCCGCTCATCAACGCCCTGAAGGCGCAGCCAGTCTAGCAGCGAGTACTGATCCATGTTTTCGACGTATTGCTGTCCTCGCACGATGGCGGGCAGTAGGCCTACTGCAAAGCGAACCTTTTGCTCCCAGGTCAACATGTCGTTGTTGCGCAGGATGGACATGATGACGTTGAAGGGGGCCGGGATATCGGGCACATCAAAGCGAGACAGCACCCCCGGCTTATCTGGCTGGTTAAAAATTAGCGTGTGCTCTTTCCACTGCAGCCGATCCTCAATCCCCAGCTCTTTAAAGAGTTGAAGCATGTTGGGGTAGGCCCCGAAAAAGACGTGCAGGCCGGTTTCGTACCAGTCTCCATCTTGATCTTTCCACGCAGCCACCAATCCTCCCAAAACGTCCCGGCTCTCCAGGACAACAGGCGTGTGGCCTGCATCTACCAAGTATTTTGCACAGGATAGCCCAGCCAGACCTGCACCTGCGATCGCAACTCGCATGACTCGCCCAACCCCTTAATTGCTTAACAGCTTTATGAGAATTCCACGTTGCAACATTATATGTTGCAATCCGTTACATTTGCCTCATTATTTATTTCAGTTCTGCCAAAGGCTCCCAAATCCATCTCCTCTTTCTAAAAATTCCTGGTTCAAAGACCTGCGGCCCAGGAGCCCAGCCACCGTCGCAGCGAACTCGGTAAAGCAGTAGAATAATGGATTCTAGAAGTGGCTAGCAACTCAATACGCTTTAAAGTTACGCGGGGCTGAGTCAGCTTGCGTCTGACTGCGTTTGGCTAGCCCACGATGTTACCGCGATTGCTAGGGGCCATAGTTGTGACTAAGACTAATTCTGACTTTTTAGCTCAATCGGATCCGCTGGTTGCTGATATTTTGCACCGTGAGCTGCAGCGCCAGCAGGATCACCTGGAAATGATTGCCAGCGAAAACTTCACCTCCCCTGCTGTGATGGCAGCGCAAGGCTCAGTCCTCACCAACAAATACGCAGAAGGCTTACCCGGAAAGCGCTATTACGGGGGCTGTGAATTTGTCGATCAGGTAGAACAGCTGGCCATTGAGCGGGCTAAGGATTTATTTGGCGCTGCCCACGCCAATGTTCAACCCCATTCAGGCGCACAGGCCAACTTCGCTGTCTTTCTAGCGCTGCTCCAGCCCGGAGATACGATTATGGGGATGGACCTCTCCCACGGAGGTCACTTGACCCACGGTTCCCCGGTCAATGTTTCTGGTAAGTGGTTTAAGGTCCAACACTACGGCGTTAACCCTGAGAGCGAGCAGCTAGACTTCGATGAAATTCGAGAACTAGCCCTACAGCATCGTCCCAAACTGCTGATCTGCGGCTACTCTGCCTACTCCCGCACCATTCACTTTGATCGATTCAGGCAGATTGCAGACGAGGTGGGCGCTTACCTGCTAGCTGATATTGCTCATATCGCTGGCCTGGTAGCCACGGGCCATCACCCCAATCCGCTGCCCTACTGCGACGTAGTCACGACGACAACGCACAAAACGCTGCGCGGTCCCCGGGGCGGCTTAATTTTGACCCACGATGCTGAGCTGGGCAAAAAGCTCGACAAAGCTGTCTTCCCCGGTAACCAGGGTGGCCCTCTAGAGCACGTTATTGCTGCCAAGGCCGTAGCCTTTGGAGAAGCCCTCAAGCCAGACTTCAAGACCTACTGCGCCCAGGTAATCGACAACGCCAAAGCGTTGGCGGCTCAGCTCCAGGTGCGCGGGTGTAAGGTGGTTTCGGGTGGCACTGACAACCACCTGGTGCTGGTTGATTTGCGCTCCATTGGCCTCACCGGTAAACGGGCCGATCAGCTCGTCAGTGAAGTTAACATTACCGCCAACAAAAACACGGTGCCGTTTGATCCGGAATCGCCTTTCGTCACCAGCGGCTTGCGGCTTGGCTCACCGGCCATGACAACCCGTGGGTTGGGCACCAGCGACTTTACTGAAATCGCCGACATTATTGCTGACCGCCTGCTGTCTCCGGAAGATGAAGCGGTGAAGCAAGCCTGCCGTCAGCGGGTGGCCGCTCTCTGTCAACGGTTTCCCCTCTATCCCCACCTGAGCGGTTTGGTACCCGCCATGGTTTAGCCCCAGTATCAATCAGGATCTAAGATCAAATCCTTGTAAAAGGATTAGGGCTCTACAAACTCCATCGGATTAAGCAGAGAATTCAGGCCGGGTGCTTAAGAATCTGTGATAATCTGCATGGAGTTTTTGTAGTAACATCCATTGGGATTTTTTGGCAGCCTGAAAAAATTTAGCTTTTCAGGTCGTCAGGAAGCGATTGAACTCATCACAGCTAGCCTAGCCAGACTGGTTTTGATGCCTCAATCCTCAATCCTCTCCTGAAATACCCACTTGACTGATGCCCTAAACCCTCCATTTGCCAATGGGAGTCCTGATGCCATCTCATCTCTATCATTTCCTCGCCTTCGTCGTCTCAGCAATAGTAGTACTCTTTAGTACGCCCATTGTCAGACGGATTGGGTTGAGGAGTGGACGGGTAGATCTGCCGGGAGGCCGCAAAGTACACAGTAAACCCATGGTGCGACTGGGCGGCGTGTCGATTTTTCTGGGCACGCTGACCGCACTGCTAATGGTCTGGGCCACAGGAGGGTTCATTGATGCCACTGGACAGCATCTAGCCCCTCCAGAGGAATTTGCTATCTGGGGCGTCACCATTGGGGGCCTAGCCTTTTTCCTGATCGGCTTGACAGACGACTTGTTTGGCCTGTCCCCAATTAGCCGGCTCTTTATGCAGTCGGCTGTCGCTGCGATCGCATGGCACGTTGGCGTCAGCATCGATTTTCTGACCATTCCCTTCTATGGCCTGGTTTCCTTGCCAGCTTGGATCAGCCTGCCCGTCACCATTGTCTGGCTGGTCGGCATGGCCAATGCCATCAACTGGATCGATGGATTAGACGGGCTGGCCGCAGGTGTGTCTGGCATTGCCGCCATCATCATGCTGGTGGCAACTCTATTTATGGATCAGCCTGCCGCCGCTCTGATTGCGGCTGCGCTGGCGGGCGGGGCTCTGGGCTTTTTGCGCTACAACTTCAACCCGGCCCAAATTTTTATGGGCGACGGAGGAGCCTACTTTATGGGCTTTACCCTGGCGGGCGTGGGCGTTATTGGCCTGGTTAAGAGCGTTACCACTGCAGCCGTTTTTCTGCCCTACCTGATCTTGGCAGTGCCGATTCTAGATATGTCGGCGGTTATTTTTGACCGTATTCGCTGCGGCTCTTCTCCGTTTGTGGCCGACAAGCGGCACCTGCACCACCGCCTGCTCCAGGCCGGGCTATCCCACCGCGTGACAGTTCTCTTCATCTATGTGCTAACGCTGTGGGTCGGCAGTCTAGCCCTGGCATTCTCTGGCATGCCTAGCGGTGTGGCCTATGCCCTAGGGGCAACGGTTCTGCTCAGCTACACCGGCTGGCGCGTCAAACAACACTCCCGCTAGCCTTCCTAGCTTGATTCATAGCCTAATAGGGATAGCGGTAGGGCTGGAGAAACTGTGTCGCTCGGTACACGTGAAAGACCTCGGTCTCGGCTCCGCCCCGGGTAATGGGGACAGCAGCAATCTCTTCTATCGCGGCAAAGTTTTCCCGGTAGCTGTTGGTGATGTCAGGCTGCTCATGGAAGCGCTCCAGGGTAATGTATAGAGCATCCTGGCCCAGCCACTCCTGCTGATCAAACCAAAAAGCAAAGCCGCGCGGATCTTGACTAAAGCTGGTGACTGGAATGTCTCGCCAAGGGTGCAGAGCCATCGCCAGATATCCGCCCAAGTAATACTCATTGGTAAAGACAAAGCTCACCTGTTCCAGAGCCTCCCTCACCGGAGCCGCAGCCTGAAAACTGCGGCCCAACTGCTGCACGTTAATGAGCTCCCGCGAAGGGTCGCTCTTGGGGGCCACAAGGCCACCCATTAAAGAGTAGTTTCCGGGCCTTTGCAGCGTGCCTGTCGTAATGTGCAGCAGCGCCACGCCAGCCAGCGTACCCAAAAAAATTCCCGACCCCCAAAGCCAGCGCCTGACTAAACGCGGCTTCTGCCGCTGCCACTCTACGGCGTAGCAGGCTAGCAGCAGGGTCATGCCCCAAAAGCCTGGAGCTGGCCAGGCCGGAAGAATCTGCCGAGAGCCGCCCAAATAGGTAAACAGCAGCAGGATAGGTAGAGAAATCCACAGCACCAGCCGCTGCTTTTGCCGCAGCCAGTAAGCTGCTGCATCCACGGGGGGCACAAAGATCTGCTGGGTGTGTGAGATCAGCTGACGGCCGCTCACCCACCACAGCGGCAGACCAAAGCCAGGGAACAGATAGACAATAATGATGAGCCAGTAGCCCAGCAGCTGCAGCAGGCTAAAGCCCGGAGCCTCAGCCCCTTTAAAACGCATGGAGAGCTGAAATTGGAAGGAAATCCAGTCGTGCTGCAGGTTCCAAAACCAGAGGGGAAATAGCGTCAGCCCAAAAATTCCCAGGGCCAGCCAGGTCCACGGCGACCCAAAAACCCGGCGGTAGCGGGGAGTCGCCAGGCAAAAGCCCACCAGGCTCAGCGCCAGCACAAAGCCGTGGTACTTACCGAGGCAGGCCAGCCCGACCCAGAGGCCAAACAGACAAACGCGCCAGGTGGGCCGATAGGGCTTTTCTGCTCCGGCTGCATCATCTGTATCAGCTGCCGGGAAAAACTCAACTGCGGCCCAGTACAGGGTCATGGTCCAGAACAAAATCAGGGTGTTGTCGGGAGAGGTGAGAATGCCAAAGGCGATCGCAAAGAGCGGTACTAGGGTTGCGATCGCTAGCGCCATTCGCCCCACCGCCGCCGAGAACAGCCGCACCGCCGTCTGATACAGCAGCCAAAGGTTGAGCGTGTGCAGCAGCAGCGCACCCAATCGAATCGTGAAGGGAGAAATCACGCCAGTTAACCACCAGCCCAGGCCTGTTGTCAGCGCAACTAGGGGCGGATGGTCAAAGTAGCTCAGCTGCAGATAGCGGCTGTAGAGATAGTAGTAGGCCTCATCAAATCCGGGAAATAGAAATGCTGCTATCACCGCCCGCACCAAAAGCCCTCCCCCCAGCAGCCACAGAACTGGTTTGAGATGTTCTTTGGGTGGCAGGGTCCAGAGGTTCATAAACTGTTCTCGCAAAATAGGGACTCTGAGGGCGGGCAGCGCTGCGGGCTGCCGGATACCGCTTTTAATTTAGAAAGACTCAACCAGCCAGAGCACAGCTCAGACACAGCCCTTCGGTCTATAAACCGTTCAGGAAATTGCGGAGCCGAGATAAAACCAGAACTGATTAAGACGCATATCGCATCGTGCAATGTTAATAATGACACTATCCATCCACTGCCCCCACAACCCGCACAATGAATGAGGATCGAATGCTTGGCGGTGCCGAGATTATCTGTGTTGGCACAGAGCTACTGCTGGGAGACATCTTAAATAGCAACGCTCAGTTTCTGGCCCAGCAGCTGGCTGACCTGGGCATTCCCCACTACTACCAGACTGTCGTCGGCGACAACCCGATCCGCCTTAAGCGAGCCATTGCCATTGCCTGTGAGCGATCGCGGCTGCTTATTTTTACGGGTGGTCTGGGCCCTACCCCTGACGACCTGACCACAGAAACCCTGGCAGATTTTTTTGATACCCCTCTGGAGGAGCGCCCGGAGGTCTGGGCCGATATTCAGGCAAAGTTTTTGCGGCGGGGTCGGCCTCTGCCCGAGAGTAACCGCAAGCAGGCGCTGCTGCCCCAGGGGGCTGAGGTTCTGCCCAACCGCACGGGCAGCGCTCCCGGCCTTATCTGGCAGCCGCGCGCGGGTTTAACCCTATTGACGTTTCCAGGGGTGCCTAGCGAAATGCAGGCCATGTGGAGCGAAACTGCCGTGCCCTATCTCCAAGATCAGGGCTGGGGTCGGGCTGCCATCACCAGCCGGATGCTGCGATTTTGGGGCATTGGGGAGGCGGCCCTGGCGGAAAAAGTCGCGCCCTATCTGAAGCAGGAGAATCCAACCGTGGCTCCCTACGCTGGCGCGGGTGAAGCCCGACTAAGAATTAGCGCCCGAGCCGCCAGTCGAGCTGCCGCGCTAGCTCTGATCGAGCCCATAGAAGCAGATTTGAAAGCGCTCACCGGGCTGGACTGCTATGGCCGAGACGACGATACCCTAGCGTCGGTGGTGGGAAATCTGTTGCGATCGCAGCAGCAAACCCTAGCCGTTGCCGAGTCCTGCACCGGGGGCGGATTAGGGCAGATGATCACGCAGGTAGCGGGCAGCTCCGTCTATTTTCAAGGCGGCGTGATTTCCTACGACAACGCGGTCAAGATTAAGCTGTTAGGGGTCGAACCCAGCGTTCTAGAGGCCCATGGAGCCGTCAGCGCCCTCGTTGCCGAGCAGATGGCCCAAGGCGTCCAGCGACAGCTCCAGACCGATTGGGGCCTGAGTATCACCGGTATTGCTGGCCCTGGCGGCGGCAGTTCAGAAAAGCCTGTGGGCCTAGTGTACATTGGGCTAGCAACCCCACTCGGCCAGGTCTACAGCTACGCCCATCAGTTCGGCGATTTCCGGGGCCGCGACTGGATTCGCCACCTCAGTGC
>JACVRP010000343.1 GCA_014534385.1 Cyanobacteria bacterium Co-bin13 | reverse complement strand
TCGAAACCCCGGACGATGAAAGTCTCACCCTGACCCAAAAGTTTCAAAATACCCGCACTCCGCTGTCTGAAGCCGTTAAGTCGATTGCTAGATCGGGCTTGCGGGTCATGGCGGGCTTTATCATCGGCTTCGATGGCGAGAAGCAGGGAGCGGGTCAGCGCATTGTCCAGTTTGTCGAAGAGACTGCAATTCCTACGGCCATGCTCAGTATGCTGCAGGCTCTGCCCGACACTGCTTTGTGGCACCGCCTGGAAAGGGAAGGCCGGATGATTGATCAAAAGGGATCTGCTGATATTAACCAGGCGACCCTTATGAACTTTGTGCCGACCCGGCCGATTGAAGAGATTGTCGATGAATTTATCACGGCCTTCTGGAATCTGACAGACCCGCTGTCGCTTCTAAACCGCACCTACCGCCACTTCCTTATGCTGGCTGAGGGGCAGCGCCAGTACTACGAAAACCGCACCAAGTCTGCGGGTAGCCCCGACATTACCTGGGTGATTGTGCGGGCCGCCCTGATTATTTTCTGGCGGCAGGGTGTGGTGCGTAAGACGCGCTTTCGCTTTTGGGCTAACCTGGCTAGCCTGCTGATGAAGTACCCCGAAGTGGTGCCTAACTATTTGGGCGTTTGCGCTCAGGCCGAGCACTTCATCGACTTCCGCGAAACTGTGCGCAGCCAGATCGAGCAGCAGCTGAAGGAGTATCAGGCGCTTCAGGCTCAGCAGGTACGTCAGCCGGTAGAGCAGCTGATGTCTACGTCGGCTTAAGGGCTATTGTGCTCAGGCAGGTGCGATCGCATCTGCCTGAGTTGCGATCGCGCCTCAGCTAATCAGCAGCCACAAACCAGTCAATCATCTTGCGGGCAATGCTGACGGGGGGCGGCAGCAGCGGCAAACTGTCTTTGTGAAACCAGGCGGCATCGGCCAGTTCCTGCGCGTCAATCACAATGTCGCCTCCGGCGTAGGTGGCGGTATAGCCCACCATCAGCGTATGGGGAAACGGCCAGGGCTGCGATCCCCAGTAGCGCAGGTCTTTAATCGCAATGCCCACTTCTTCTTTGACCTCCCGCACGACCGCCGCTTCTAAAGATTCACCCGGTTCTACATAGCCTGCAATCAGGCCGTACATGCCTGCCTTAAAGCGGGGGGCGCGGCCCAAAAGAATCTCATCGCCTTTAGAGATCAGCACGATCATGGCTGGAGAGACGCGCGGGTAGTAGGTAATGCGGCAGCTGGGGCAGCGTTTGGCCCGTTCGTGACTCGCAGATTCGGTGGGCTGGCCGCAGGCTCCACAAAACTGGTGGGTGCGGTCCCACTCCATCACCTGAAATGCCAGTCCAGCCAAAGAGAAGAGGGTTTCATCCAGGGCTGCGTAGAGTTCGCGCAGGCCTCGTAGGGTCATGTCTGCCGGGGGCGTCATTTGTGGGGGCAGCTCGGCAGATAGACAGGGCTGATTGCCGAGCCAGCCTAAGAACTGGGTTCTAAGGGGGTGAAGCCCCAAGGCTTCTAGACTGGGCAGTTGCGGAATAGAAGACTGAGTCTCTTTTTCGTAAACCAGTAATCGGTTGCCTGAAAACGCAAACCACCAGGCAGAACCCACGTTTTCTCCGGGAGGAGTGACGCCGGGCGTGAAAAGTTCGGGCATGGCAATGACAGAGGGGGCAGGGCTGCTCGGACGGTTCGACCCATTTATCTTAATGCCTGGAAATGGCTCAGGTGGGGTTGGGGCATGGCGTCTGACTGAGTAGCCGACTGGGGAAAGATACAGATGGGGGCAGGACAGCGGTTTTTAGAGGGGGGCTGCGATCGCAACAAGAAGCCATAATAGAGGCGAATGGGATCTGTCTATAGGGGTGTTTTCTTGAGTTTTTGTGGGGGACGATTCGATCGTGCGCTGCTCTCTGCTGTGAGCTTTAAACGTGGCCCAACTACCTCACCTCAAAGGCTTAAACCGCCTGTTTTATGCCCTCAGGCACCCTTCTCTGCGGCTGGTTTTCACGGTGCCCATGCTGATTCAGTTAGTCAGTGCTGTGGGGCTAGTGGGCTATCTGTCGTTTCTAAACGGGCAGCGGGCGGTACAAGACCTGGCTTCGCAGCTGCGGGGGGAACTGTCTGCCCGCATTGAGAAAGAGCTGCACGGCTATTTCGGCGAACCCCATGCCATTAACCGCATCAACGCAACGGCCTTTGCCTATGGCGAGCTAGATGTTAACGAGGCAACAAGTGGGGAGAATCTGCTGTTTCAGCAGATGAAAATTTATCCAACTATCGCCTTTGTCTACTGTGGCAGCGCTCAGTCGGGGGAGTTTTTTGGGGTGTTGCGATCGCCTGATACTGGGCAGCTGCAGCTCTCCTACGGCAACGCCTCCAACAAGTTCTTGCGAGACTACTACAGTCTGGACGTGCGGGGCAGCCGCCAGCACTTTCTCTACAAAGCTGACAAGCGCTATGACTCCCGTGAGCGACCCTGGTTTAAAGCCGCAATGACGACTGAAGGCCCTGCTTGGACAGATGTCTACATTGCTTTTACCACCGGGCTGCCCAACGTCACCGCTAGTTTGCCTGTTTATGACCGCTGGGGGAAGGAATTGCTGGGCGTCTGCGCGACGGACGTGGTGCTGCCGGAGGAATTTCGCTCTTTTCTGAAGACGCTAGAAATTGGCAAGTCGGGGCAGGCCTTTGTGCTGGATCGATCGGGAAACCTGATTTCAAGCTCGACCGATGAACCGCTGATGATTTCAGCAGAGGGCAAAGAACCTAGGTTTCTCAAAGCCCTGAACAGTCGCAATCCTCTGGTGCAGCAGTCAACCCAGTTTTTGCAGGACCGCTACTGGCGGCTAGACAACATTCAGCGGCCTCTGCGGCTTAACTTTAAGCTCAATGGCGAGCGGCAGTTTCTGGAGGTGCTGCCCTTTAGCGATGGCTACGGGCTGGACTGGCTAATTGTGGTGGTGGTGCCTGAGTCAGACTTTATGGCTCAGATCAATGCTAACAACCGAATGACGGCAGCGCTGTGTGCAGGGGCACTTGCGATCGCAATTCTCGTCGGCATTTTCCTCACGCGCCGCGTCACCGAACCGATCGTGAAGCTAAATGCAGCGGTCAAAGAGATCGCCAACGGTCGCTGGGAGCGGCGGGTGGACATAGAGCGCATCGATGAGGTGGGCGAACTGGCCGCCTCGTTTAACAGCATGGCCTCAAAACTGCAGGAGTCGTTTCAGACGCTAGAAGCCCAAAAAAATGCCTTTGCCCGGTTTTTTCCACCGGAGTATTTAAAGTTTTTCGATAAGCAGAGCGTCACCGATATTGATTTAGGAGACCACGTCAGCAAAGAAATGACGGTCATGTTCTCCGACATCCGCAGGTTTACCAGCCTGGCGGAGAAAATGGCTCCAGACGAAACCTTTGACTTCATCAACGGCTATCTGCAGGACATCTCCCCTGAAATTCGCTCCCACAATGGTTTTGTTGTGAAGTTTTTAGGAGATGGCGTGATGGCCATTTTCCCCGATCGTGTGGAGGATGCCCTCGATGCCTGTATCGCCCAGTTCCAGCGAATGCGGGAGTTTAACTACGCGCGTCAGGCGTTGGGAGGTATGCCCATTGATGTCGGTATCGGCCTGCATTTTGGCCACCTGATGGTGGGAATGGTGGGTGAATATAACCGCATGCAGGGCGATGCTCTATCAGACACGGTTAACTTGGCGGCTCGGCTGGAGGGGCTAACCAAACTGTTTGGGGTTTCCCTGATCGTCTCAGAGCCGGTGCTGGCCAAGGTTGAGAATTGCGATCGCTATCAGGTGCGGTTTCTAGCGCGCACGATTGTCAAGGGCCGCACCGAACCGATTGCCATCTATGAGGTGCTCGATGCTGAGCCGGAAGCTGCCCGCTACCGCAAGCTGCAAACCCTCAGCGAATTTGAGCTAGGGCTGAAGGAATACTTTAGCCACAACTTATCGGCTGCCCAAACTTGCTTTCAAAACGTTCTGGCAGCCGACCCTAGCGATGCGACCGCCAAACTATACCTGGAGCGCATCAATCAAACGATTACCCAGGAAATTCCTGACCCTTGGGATGGGGTCTGGTCATTTTCCCAAAAGCGCTAGCTACCTACTTACCAGTCACTGCCTGTTTTAGTAAGGTTTGCAAAGCCAAGATTTAAGCTAGAAGAGACCGGCACTTCTTCCAGGCTCAGCTCCCACTCAACCATGCTTGATCTGCCGCCTCAAAAGATGCAGCGCTACATTGCTGGAGCCAAGCTCAGGCAGCACCAGCACCAGCAGGCTTTGCAACGGTATCGTCAAAACGCGTTGGCAGTAGCTCGCGAAGCCGCGCACATCTTAAAGACAGAATTTGGTGCCAGCCAGGTTGTGGTCTTTGGATCAGTTTTAACGGGAAACTGGCACGAGGCTTCGGACATTGATCTGGCAGTTGGGCAAGCTAGAGGGAACGACGCAGGCAG
>JACVRP010000310.1 GCA_014534385.1 Cyanobacteria bacterium Co-bin13 | reverse complement strand
TGCTCTAGGGCCGGAATCAGCAGATCAAGCCCCTTTTTGGGATCTAGCCGCGACAGGTAGAGCAGCCGGGGTCGATCCTGAGGAATGCCGAACTGCTGACAAATGGCCTCTGCCCTATCCTCAGCTACTTCCGGTGGCGGGTTGACCCCTAGCGGAATGACCCAATCTCGCGTTTTAGCCCCAAAGCGATGAGAGACGCGGGCTTCCAATGGGCTAGTAAAGTGAACCGCAGCGGCTCCGGCCAGATTGGGCTGCTCTAGCAGCGTGCCGTAGATCTGCTTGAGCTGTCGCTTTTTAGTCAAATCGGCCCGGTCCAGGGTGCCCAGCGGCCTAAGCAGGTAGGGCAGGCTGCGCCAGCGAGCGACGGTCGCAGCAGCGGTGCTGACCGGAGAAAACAGGGCATGGATGTGGGCAATGTCGTAGTCGTCTGCGTTTAGCGCTAGCCAGCTCAGCAGCCCCGCCGAAAATTTGTAGCGACGCAAGGGGGCGCAGCGAAAGTAGCGCACTGTATAGCCTTCCTCGCTGAGCGGCGTGTTTAGCGGTACCGCTAAAGGCGGCTGCCCGCTATCTCCATTGGAGTCGGTAGTGAGTACCGTCACCTCTGTACCGGCCCGAGCCAGCGCCGCCGACAAACCCCGCACCATTTGGCTAGGGCCTCCATAGACCAGGGAAATGGAGGGGACAATCTGAAGCACACGCAGGGGCTTCATGGGGCGACCCCCAGTTCCTGGTAAAAGTCTAGCTGCTGTTGGGCCAGTGCTCGGTTGGTATAGTGCGTCATGGCTCGCTCGTAGCCTTTTTGGGCCAGGGCTGCATGGGTTGTAGGCTGCTCCATTAGGGTTTGCAGGGATTCGGCTAGCGCTTTGGCGTTGCCCTCTGGAAAGACAAGGCCCGCATCTTGAATGACGTGCGGAATTTCGCCGGAGTCGGAGCCGATCACCGGCACTTTACAGGCCATTGCTTCAATCAGCACGTGACCAAACTGCTCTTTCCAGCCCGCTGAGGTTAGGGTCTTGAACTGGTCGGTGGTTTCGGAGGGCAGCACCAGGGTGTGCATCAGGTTGAGGTAGCGCGGGACTTCGGTGTGGGGGACGCTCTCAATGAAGTGGATGCGATGGTCAAAAACCGGCCCTTTGGCCCCATCGCACAGCCCCCAGTCTCGCGCCTGCTCTTCCAACTGCTGCCGCAGCGGTCCTCGGCCCAGCATCAGGCAGGCCCAGGGCCGAGAATGATCCTTTAAAGCTGCTAGGGCTTGCCATAGGGTCAAGAGCCCCTTTTCGGCCACAAAGCGCCCGACGAAGCCAATGACAAAGGTCTCTGGGGCTAAGCCTAGGTGAGCTGCCAGCTCTGGCTGGGGCTGGGGTTGAAACAGCCGCTCATCAACCCCTAGCTGTGGCATGACGCGAATCGGCCCCCCATAGCCTCGCTGCCTGAGAATATCGGCCCCATCCTGATTGCCTGCCACAATGCCGTGGCTGTGGCGCAGGTTATACGCCTCCAGTAAAGACACCGGAAACTTCAGCTCGTAGGGCAGGTTCCACCAGGTAAAGAACACGTTTTTGGCCTGCAGCCTCAGCGCTCGATTTAGTGCGATCGCTTGGGCATAGGCCAGAGATTTGGCTCCCTGCTCTACCTGTATGACCTGGGGCCGGGTTTCTTTGAGCAAAGTGATTAAGCCGGGGCCAAAGCAGAGCAACCCCTGATTGTTTTCACTAAAATTGCCAACTGGAATAACCTTAAAACGCCCCTCCTCCCGCAGTTCTGGCTCGATGATGCGGTTTTGCACTCCGCCCGGCCGCCACCGCTGCGGTACCACTACCGTCACCTCCAGATCTGGAGACAGCTGCGCTAAGGCTCTTAGCTTTTCACAGTTGAGGTCAACAATGTAAGTGTGGCTGATAACAAGCACGCGCATGAGTCAACCCCGGCTATGAAGCATAGATCCGCCCCTGCCGACCCAGCGTGGTCAGTAGGGTCAAGCAGGCGTACAGCAGTCCCATTAGATAAAAAATGCTGCGGCTGACAATCTTGACTGGGCCACTGTCTTTATAGCAGGGCGGGTTGCCCAGCACATGGCAGTCGAACAGCTTGATCGCCAGCCTGACGACTTCCAGAGCGGTGAGATTTTTTAAGGCCATCAAAAAATGGTTGTGGTAGAAGTTCAGCTGATAGCTGAGGGAACGTGTGCTGATGTCGTGGCAACCGCCGGTTTCTTCGCCCAGGTGCACTAGATGGGCTGCAGGGTCGTACCAGATGATCAGGCCGGTTTGGCGAATGTGCAGACAAAAGTCTGACTCTTCACGCACGGCGCTGCCGTGAAAGCGCTCATCAAAGCGCAGGTTAAAGGTGTTGAACAGTTCCCGCCGAAACGACATATTGCAGCCACGAGCAGTCAGCACCCTTTGCGGCTTGACCGTATGAACGAGGTCGATGTGATACCAGGCAATGCCGGGGTCCATCGCTTGGGGCGGCAGATCTTCGATCACCAGCCCATCCGAGTCGGCCAGCTTCATGCGGTCAAATACCCGTCCGGCCACTGCCCCGACCTCAGGCCGCTCATAGTTGCGGGCATGGGCCTGGAAAAAGCCATGCGGCAGATCCACATCATCATCTATGAAAACAACGATTTCTCCCTGGCAGCGCTCAATGGCGTAGTTGCGGGCAGCGGGCAGGCTGGCCCAATCAACGGTGAACAGAGTAATTTTTCCGGTAACCACAAGCTGATCTAACAATGCCTGAGTCTCCGGTTCATGGTCGGCTGTCTGATCTACCACGATCACTTCAAAGTGGGGATAGTCTTGCTGCAAAACGCTCTTGAGCGTGTCGCGCAGCACTCCCTCGCGGCGGTAGGTAGGGATAACGATCGATAAAAACGGCCAGGTCACGATGCCTCCTGTTTGCTGGAGATACGTTTAGATTAAAGGCAAAGGGCAGAAGAAACCCCCATCCTTTTCTCCCTGCGTCTCCTCAGCTCCTTCTCAATCAAAAGTCTCTGCTGCTTGCTGCTGCTTCAGCTGCTTTAGCTCCCGCTTAGTCAGCTTACGTTTTTTGCTGGGGCTCTGGTTGTCTTGCTGAAAGCGCTCCTGACGGTCGAGGGCGGGCAGCTTTAGCGCAATGCCTGCGGCTAGCCAGTAATAGATATTGACGGGGTCTACATCCAGCGGGTAGTAGTAGGGGAAAAAGCTGATAAACAGCACAAACACCCACATTGAGGCCGCGTATCCTCTGAGGTTGGGGTCTTTGACGGAGCGGTAGGCTCGGTAGGTAGTGATCGTTAAGGCGGTGTATAGGCTCAGGGTGGCAAGCAGGCCCAGGTAGCCAATTTCAAACAGTAGTTTAGGGTGGTAGGTTTCTACCAGCTCCACCTGACCAAAGATCCGGGCTGAGTTGGTGGCTCGCCCTACGCCTCGGCCCAAAATTCCCTCTTGCTCTCGCCTGGCCCAATCAAACTGCTCTCGAATAAACTCCTGCGGCGGCGAGGCTTCCCAGCGGGACTGAAAGCTCTCCCAGCGTTGGCTTAGCAAGGCTGGGTTTTGAGCTACCAAAATGCTTAGAATTAGCGCCATGCCAATGCCGATGGGCACAAACCGCTTGAGGTTGGCGACCTGGCCGGTCAACACCAGCAGGCCGACAACCGTAATCGGCACTAGCACCAAGGCAATGCGCTGGCCCGACAAAACGGCTAAAACGCACACGGTAGCCAAGGTAATTAAGCCGATTAGTCGCCAGAAGGGGTTGCGATCGCTAAATGTCGTGCCAAAGCAAAAGAAGCCGCTGGAGATCAAAAACCAGCCCCACTGCCAGGGGGCAACAAAGGTTCCGGGCAGCCGGATCTGGCCTTGGGCAGGGTTGTATAGCAGCGAGCCCCCAAAAAAGCAGCGGGCCGCAAGCGACGGCTTAAATCCATCTGCGCCTGTTGCAGTCGTCCCTGGGCACACCCCTGTTTTCAGCATCATGTACTGCACAAAGCCTAGGCTGCAGCAGATCAAAATCAGCACCACCTGGACGCGCAGCAGAAAATAGAGATCGTTGCGATCGCGAATCAGATAGTAAATGCAGGCAATCAGCGGCAGGTAGCCCAGCAGAACCTTGAGCCCTATAATGCCAATCAGAATCGGATGTTGGCCCGGTGGCGCAGCTAGCTGCTGGGGCAGATTGACAAACAGCAGGGTCATCGTAAGCAGCGTCAGCAAAATGCTCAGCGGCAGCTTCAGCGCTGGCGGAATAATGAATGGCTGCTTGGTTTTGCGGCAAAACTGAATCACCCCAATCAGAGCCGGGATATAAATGGCGTCTTTAGCTAGCTGCAAAATGCCGCTGCCGCCCAGGGCATAGGTCACGGTGCCGCTAAAGGGCAGGTAGATGACAAAGGCAAAAATCGCCTGCCGAGGATATTTAAAGGACAGTGCCAGACAGAGAATTGCAACCAGTGCCCCAATGCCAATCTTGGGCTCAACCAGCAGAGACAGCAGCAGCCCAACCACCACCGCTCCCAGTAGGGAAAACACTGCATACTGAATCAGCTCCTGCTGGGCTCTAGCAGCTTGGCGCTTGAGTGCCCGCTGTGCTTTGGGATTAAGGGTAGGTTCAGCCGCCGCATCAGACGATGCCTGCTGGTTGCGCTGGCTGCGGCGAGAGGGTTTACTGGCAGGTGCAGCGACAGCCGTATCCATTCCCTGATTCAGCGATCGGCCAGATCGTTTGGGTGTTTTGCCATGCCAACTGGAAGTGTCCACCATTATCGTTCCAATCGATTGGGTACGTCATCACAGCCGCCCGGAATGGTCGCGCGTGTCGCTTTGCCGCCCCAGGCGCAGCAGTAGCGACGCTGCTCTTCCGACATCCGTTTAACCCGTGAAAAATCAGCTCCCTCGACCACCGCTCCAGTGCAGGCTCCGCTGCTGTAGTTGGGCATT
>JACVRP010000171.1 GCA_014534385.1 Cyanobacteria bacterium Co-bin13 | reverse complement strand
TGGAGGTGGCCTGCGGCATTCCGATCCTGATGCAGGGGACGGTGTCGGAGGATATTGCTCGGGGCATTGATGAGTTTATGATTCGTCAGCCGTTGGGAGTGGCGGCGGTAATTGCGCCCTTTAACTTTCCGGCGATGATCCCCTTCTGGTTTATGCCCTACGCCCTGGCCTGCGGCAACACCTACCTGGTCAAGCCATCGGAAAAGGTGCCCCTGACGATGCAGAAAATCTTTGAGCTGATCGATCAGGCGGGCTTTCCGCCGGGGGTAGTCAACCTGGTCAATGGGGCCAAGGAGGCGGTAGACGCCATTTTGCAGCATCCCATGATTCGGGCGATTAGCTTTGTTGGATCGTCTCCGGTGGCCCGCTATATCTACAGTGAGGCGGCGGCCCACGGCAAGCGGGTGCAGTGCCAGGGTGGGGCCAAAAACCCAATTATCGTGCTGCCCGATGCTGATATGGAAATGACGACGCGGATTGCAGCCGACAGTGCCTTTGGCTGTGCTGGGCAGCGCTGCTTGGCGGCATCGCTGGCGGTGACGGTGGGAGCGGCCAGGGAGCCGTTTACAGACGCGATCGCAAACACAGCTGCCAACCGCGTGGTGGGCAATGGCCTTGATGCCGACGTGCAGATGGGGCCGGTGATCACTGCCGCTAGTCGCGATCGCATTGAGGGGCTGATTCAGCAGGGGGTAGAGGAGGGGGCGACGGTGCTGGTAGATGGCCGCCAACCTGCTATTCCTGGGTTAGAAAAAGGCAACTTTGTGCGGCCTACCCTGCTTCAAAACGTACCGCCGGAGGGCGAAATTGCCCGCACTGAGATCTTTGGCCCGGTGCTGGGGCTGATTCATGTCGAGACGATTGACGATGCGATCGCACTGGTCAACCGCAGCCCCTGGGGCAACATGGCCTGCCTATTTACCAACAGCGGCGCAGCAGCCCGCAAATTTCGTTACGAAGCCGAGGCTGGCAACATCGGAATCAATATTGGGGTAGCCGCGCCGATGGCCTTTTTCCCCTTTAGCGGCTGGAAAGAGAGCTTTTTTGGCGACCTTCACGGGCAGGGCCACCATGCCATTGAGTTCTTTACTCAAACCAAAGTTGTGGTCGAACGCTGGCCCAGGGAGTGGTCTCGCCAATTCTAATAAATCTGCTAGGGCAGCGATCAAGCCAGTGCCAAAAGAGGGTATGTTGACGGGAGTTAAGCGTTCACCGTTCAGCAATGTCGGTAGCAGTCTTCTCCCCCAAAGACAGTCGCACTGCTCACTGACTGGAAGATGTACATCGATTAAGTTGGGGGCAGTGTTCCTTCAATTCGGTTAGCATCGGGACTGGACAATTTGGTGATAGCCCTGATTTCTGAGCCGAGACAGTCAAACCCGCTGCGTTGCTTCCATGCACCCTTATGGCCCGCAACCTCTCTCCAACGCTTTTAAGCGGTCTGCTGCTACTTTTTCTAGCCCACACTCTGGTTCTGATTCATTGGGTTCAACCAACGACATTTCCCTGGCTAACGCCGTTGGGAGTAGTCTTGGCAAGCGTTGCGGCCCTGCTTTTAGTCAGACAGGGGCAGGCAGCGAGAGTTCAGCCTCAGCCAAACCAAAGGCTGATCTATCTCAATAGCCTGCTGATGGACGCAACTCAGGATCTGCAGGCCAGCGAGTACCACTCTCGCACGCTTATGGAAGCCATGCCTCAGATCGTCTGGACTACAGACGAAGCTGGATCCTTCAACTATTTTAACCAGCACTGGTACGATTATACTGGCCTGACTGCGGCTGAATCGATGGGGCTGGCCGGAGTCAACGCGGTTCACCCAGAAGATCGCGATCGCACCCTGCAGCTTTGGAGACAGGCTGTAGCCACCGGAGACGCCTTTGATATCGAGCACCGCATTCAGCGCCACGATGGGGAATATCGCTGGTTTATCAATCGCGGCATTCCTGTCCGAGAGGGTAGACTCGCTATTTCGGGCTGGGTTGGCACCATTACCGACATTGACACTCAGAAGCGCCATCAGGAAATCCTAAGCCAGAGCGAGGCCCGCGCCAAAGCCCAGGCCCACGAGCTAGAAGTGTTTATGGAGGCAGTGCCCGTAGGCGTCTGGATTGCCCACGACCCGCAGTGCCATACCGTCACCGCTAACCGCACCGCGCACCAGATCATGCGCCGCTCAGAGGGCTCGATCATGACGGCAACCCCTGAAGATCAGCGCTACCCCTTCGAGTTCACAATCCAGCGTCAGGGACGCGTGATACCGGCTGAGGATCTGCTAATGCAGCGAGTCGGCAGAAGCGGGCAGGCTGAGGAAGGCGACTATGAATTTGTCTTCGAGAATGGCGATGTTTGCTTTCTTCACGGTAGAGCCGTGCCGCTGCGAGACGAAACCGGTGCGGTGTGCGGTGTGATTGGGGCCTTTCTCGATGTCACCGAACGACAGCAGATTGAAAATGCGCTGCGGCAAAAGCAGGAGCGGCTCGATTTAGCAGAAACTGCTGCTGGCTTAGGCAGCTTTGAGTGGAATATTCAGACCAACACCAACATCTGGTCGCCCCAGCTAGAAGCCCTCTACGGCCTACAGCCAGGCGAGTTTGAGGGCACCTACGAAAACTGGCAGCAGTGGGTCCACCCTGAGGATCGGGCTCAGGCCGAAGCTGATGTTCAACGCGCCCTGGCAACAGGCGAGTTTTTTACAGACTGGCGCGTGATTTGGAAAGACGGCAGCCTTCACTGGCTCCATGCCCGAGCAAAAGTTTTTTACGACGATGAGGGCCAACCCCTGCGAATGGTTGGCGTTAACTTCGATGTCACCGATCTCAAGCGCAGCGAGGCAGAACGCGAGCAGGCCGAAGCTGCCCTGCGCCGCAGCGAGGCGCGATCGCACCAGCTAGTGGCCTCAAACCTAATCGGCATTGTTTTCTCCGACGCTAAGGGCAACTTTATAGAGGCCAACCAATCGTTTCTGCAAATGGTTGGCTACAGTCAGGCCGAACTGGCCCAGCTCAACTGGCGGGCCATTACGCCCCCCGAATACGTGGCCTTAGATGAGCAGGCCAATGTAGAGCTGCAGACCTACGGCGTCTACCAACCCTTTGAAAAGGAATACATCCGTAAAGACGGCGGCCGAGTGCCCATTCTCATTGGGTTTACCCTACTTACTGGCTCTGAAGGTGAGTGCGCCTGCTTTGTACTGGATCTGACTCAGCAAAAGCGGCAGGCCGAAGCCCTGCGCCAGAGTGAGTCGATGTTCCGCACGCTGGCAGACACGATGCCGCAGCTGGTCTGGGTGCTCCAACCAGATGAGCAGTCTAATCAGAGCCATTGCGAGTACCTCAACCAGCGCGGCCACGACTACACCGGCAAAACTTTGGAGCAGCTGCAGCACGACGGATGGCTTGACTGCGTTCATCCTGAGGATCAGCCCCAAACTCTGGCAGCCTGGCAGCAGTCGCTGCAGCAGGGATCAGACTTCAAGGTTGAGCATCGCCTGCGCCGGGCTGCCGACGGAGCCTACCGCTGGCATTTGGCGCAAGCGATGCCTATCTTGAGCCAGACAGGCCAGATTATCAAGTGGTTTGGCTCCTCCACCGACATCCACGATCAGAAGCTGGCGATGGAAAATCGGGTTCAGCTGTTGGAGCGGGAGCGGGCGGCGCGGTTGGCGCTAGAGCGGGCCAGCCGCACCAAGGATGAGTTTTTGGCGATTGTGTCCCACGAATTGCGATCGCCCCTTAACGGCATTTTGGGCTGGGCTCGCCTGCTGCAAACTCGCCAGCTCAACCCTGATATCACTGAAAAAGCCCTCAGCTCAATTGAGCGCAACGCCCAGGCCCAAACCCAGCTGATTGAAGACCTGCTCGACATTTCGCGAATTATCCGGGGCCAGATTCGCCTCAACCTGCGCCCCACCCGCCTCACCCCCATTATCGAAGCGGCCCTAGATACCATTGGCCCCGCTGCCAGCAGCAAAGCCATTGAGATCACAACCCGGTTTGACCCAGCGGCAGACTGTATCTCAGCAGACCCTGACCGGCTCCAGCAAATCATCTGGAACCTGCTGTCTAATGCGGTGAAGTTTACCCCAGAGGGCGGGCAGGTTGAGGTAGAGCTGTCTCTGGGCATGTGGCCTGCGGGGCCGATCAAGGGGGAGCAGGCCCAGGCCGCTGATGGAAGCGTTTCCAGTGCATCGGGCCAGCCGGTTGCCAAGGGCACAAAGTTTGCTCAAATTACGGTAAGCGACACCGGGCAGGGCATTGGTCCGGATTTTCTGCCCTACGTCTTTGAGCGCTTTCGTCAAGCCGACGCCACGACCGCCAGAAGTCAGGGCGGGCTGGGCCTGGGGCTGGCAATTGTGAGAAATTTAACTGAGCTGCATGGCGGTTCAATTTCGGTTACCAGCGCCGGCCTGGGGCAGGGATCGAAGTTTTCGGTGCAGCTGCCGCTGGTCTCGGTCGAAGCCGCTCCCCAGGGCTGGGACAGGCTGTCGGTGACTCGACAAACGCGGCGAGAGGTTCCCTTTAGCCTGGCAGGGCTAAAAATCCTGGCCGTTGAGGATGAGGCCGATGCCCGAGAATTTTTGCAGGTATTTTTGGAGCAGTACGGGGTTGGAGTAACCGTAACCAGTTCGGCTCAAGAGGCGCTCCGCCTGGTGCCCATGATGCAGCCCGACGTGCTTTTAAGCGACATCGGCATGCCTGGTGAAGACGGTTACAGCCTAATTCAAAAAATTCGGGCCTTGCCGCTGGAGCAGGGAGGCCGGGTGCCGGCGGTGGCGTTGACGGCCTATGCTCGCGAGAGCGATCGCATCCAGGCCCTAGAGTCTGGCTTTGACGTGCACGTACCCAAGCCGATTGAGCCAGTGCAGCTGCTCACCGTGCTGGCTCGCCTAGCCGGAAGATCCCTTTAGAAGATCCCCGACGGGTCTAGGAAGGATCTAGCCGGGGGATCTGCACAACAAACGTGGTGCCCTGGCCGACATCGCTAGTCCAGCTGATTGTGCCGCCAAACAAATCCAGGCACTTCTTCACGACAGCTAGTCCCAGTCCGCTCCCGGCGACCCCTTCGACGTTTTTGCCCCGGTAAAACGGGTCAAACATCTGCGCCTGATCGGCCCCCCAAATGCCCATGCCCCAGTCGCGCACCTCAAAGCGGGTGCCAGTGCGATCGCAGATTAACGTCAGCTGCACCGGACTGTGGGGCGGCGAGTATTTAATTGCGTTCAGCAGCAGGTTGCTGAGCACCCAGTACAGCAGCTTTTCGTCCAGGTAGACGCGCCCGCAGCGGTCTTGACTGATGAACTTTAAGGCGTGCTGAGCTGGGTTGGCCGACTGGATATCCTCCAGTAAGTTTAGACAAAAAGCCTCAATATCGAGCCACTCCGGCTTGAACTCCAGCTTGCCAGCTTCGGCCCGAGTCAGCGTCAAAATATCGGTCAATAGCTGATTCATCAGCTTGGCCGACGATTGAATGCGATCGAGATTCTTCAGGTAGCTGGGCTCGATCTGGGATTCTAGAATTTCTCCCAACAGCTGGGAGGAAGCCAAGATCACGCTCAAAGGAGTGCGAAACTCGTGGGAAACCATCGAAAACAGACGCAGCTTGAGTTCGCTCAGTTCCCGTTCTTGGGCTAGAGTTTGCTCCAGGGTCTGCAGCCGCTGGCGGCGCAGCCGCTCCTGATAGAGACTAAAAACCGCCACGCCAAAGAAAATAAAGATCAGGGCAGTGCCCACCTGCTCCAGCACAAACCGCTGCTCAATGGTCACCTGGGTCTCTGCGAGAGAGGCATTGAGCTGTTGCTTTTCTTCGTTTTGAATTTCGGCTAAGACGACCTGAATGCGCCCCCTCACCTGCACACTGCGGTCGGTTAAGGCGTTCTGAGCGGGGGTGGCCGAACGCTCCTGCTGGTACAGATCAATCGATTCCTGGAACAGGGCTAAACGTTCTTGGGTTAGGCTCTCCAACCGCTCTAGCTGTTGGGCCTGCAGCGGCTCCGACTGGAGCTGCCGCTGCAGCTGATTGAGCTCCGACTGCAGGCTGCGGATGGCCTGTCTGTGGCGCTCTAGCTCAGCGTCTTTGCCGGTAAAAATATAGCCCCGGCGGCCCGACTCAGCAACGCTCATGGCTGCCAAGAAGTCAGTCAGGTTGACCAAAATCTCATAGGTCTGCTGCACCCTGGCCGTACTATCTACCAGCTCTGTTGTATTTTTAGAAGAAATTGAGCTCATTCCCCCCAGCAACAGCAAGATTAGGCCGAAGCTGGTTGCGATCGCTTTTTCTCCCCAAGACCCTTTCATTCGCTTCAGACGTTTGCTCCCAAGACACCCCAGCCAAAGACCATGCGGATTTTGATTGTCGAAGATGATGTTCAGCTTTCGGAGGTGTTGACCGAAGCGCTGACCCGGCGGCAGTACGTTGTAGACGTAGCCCGCGACGGCAGGGCAGCCTGGGATCTGGTCGATGCCATCCACTACGACCTGATTTTATTGGACGTGACTTTGCCCAAGCTAAACGGCATCCAGCTCTGTCAGCAGCTGCGGGCAGCGGCCATCTCTGGCCCTAACCGCGATCCCCTGCACGACCAGGGAGCCGTGCCGGTCCTCATGCTGACGGCCCGAGACACCGTGGCAGACAAAATTTTGGGCCTCGATGCCGGGGCCGACGACTACGTAACCAAACCCTTTGACCTAGAAGAACTGATGGCGCGGGTGCGGGCCTTGCTGCGGCGCGGCAGCGCCAGTAGCGCCCTGAGCCTCAGCTGGGGCCAGCTGCAGCTCAACCCCAGCACCCACGAGGCCACCTACGCTGACCAACCGCTAACCCTCACCCCCAAAGAGTATGCCCTGCTAGAGCTGCTAGTTGCCAGCGGCAGACGCATTCTCAGCCGCTCTGGCATCATCGAAAAACTTTGGCCCGTAGGCGACAGCCCGGCTGAAGAAACCGTCACCTCCCACATGCGCGGTCTGCGCCACAAGCTCAAGGCCCTGGGCGCTGCCGACGACTTCATCGAAACCGTGCACGGGTTGGGCTATCGGCTGAAATAGGGCCAGCATCTGCACAAAATCTGCACCCATTTTGCACCGTTGCTGCAGGGAGGTACCCTATGCTCGAAGTTAATGCCCTAAAACCTACCCTTTGACAGAGCCCGAAGTACGTGTTCTAGGGATAGCTCTTTGTTGCGAGATGTTTTGAATGGGTCACGAAATGCGTCAGGCAGAGCCCTATCACGGGTGGCTGATCGAACTGGTTCAGGAGCAGGCAGGGTATTCATTCCAGTGTCAACATCCGGGGCAGACCTTTGCGGTTAGCGACGAGCGAACCTACCTTACCCGCGAACAGGCACTCACAGCGGCCAGGCTGCGGGCCGATCTAGAAAGCGTGCAGCTAGCGCTGAGGCAGTTCATCAACGGCAGGCTGCAGCTACTGCTGCTCAGCCCGGCCGAACAAACCGCCCTTGAAGCGTCTTTAGCCCAGTGCGTCAAGGCCGTGAGCGACCCGACCTATCAGGGCTATTACTATGGCTAGAGGTGCCCTCGCCTCCTACCGCCCATCGGCTTTGCTCCAGGTGGGTGACCTGGTTTACTACGTTGGTTTGGTGCAGTGGCTGCAGGCTGACTACGCTAATCAGGTGCTGACGCTGGTGGCCCTCGACCGGCTGCGGGGCATTGCTGTCTGCGAAAACAGGCAAG
>JACVRP010000334.1 GCA_014534385.1 Cyanobacteria bacterium Co-bin13 | reverse complement strand
GGGGATGAGCGCGAGGTGACGCTGGTGCCCCTAGTTGGGGAGCGCCAGGTCTACGGATTCAACGCTAGGATTAACGGAGCCCTGTAAGGGCATATTTCAGGCAAAGTGCCAGTTGATGCTGTTCCCTGGGGCTTTACCTCTACGGCTATCGAGCGGGTCGATGATTGTGAGTGGCGGCATCGATAGTTTTGGGGTGAGTTTTTGGTGAGGATAGAGACGAAGGTGACGACAGAGTAGCCCTGCTTTTGGGTGAGTGCTGCCTCCCGACAAAGCTGTCGATCATTCACTCTAGATCCTCAAAGCTTCGCCTCCCTATGATTACGCCGGATTACTGCTTTGCCCTGGCAACCTACAACCAGTGGATGAATGGGAGGCTGTACGAGGTTTGTGCAGCTATTCCAGACGAAACCCGCAAGCAGGACCAGGGAGCTTTTTTTGGGTCAGTTCACGGCACTTTGAATCACCTGCTCTATGGCGATCGCATCTGGCTGGCTCGATTTCAGGAAAAGCCCTCCTCGCTGCCGCCCATAGGGCAGAACCTGTACGAAAATTTTGACGATTTACGGTGCCACCGAGAAGCAATGGACCAGGAGATTTTGAGTTGGGCAGCGGCCCTCTCAGAAGCGTGGCTGGCCCAACCTTTTCAATACACCAGCAGCGTAGACGATAAAACGCGAGTGCTGCCAGCCTGGGTGCTGGTAACCCACCTGTTCAACCATCAAACCCACCACCGGGGACAGTTAACGACACTGCTGAGTCAGCTCGGCTACGACTACGGGGCTACGGACATTCCCTGGCTACCGAATGCGCCGTGGTAACCCCCTACGGTCTCTGAATAATCTGCTCCAAAATCCGCTGCTTTGACTTGGGATTGATGCCGATGATTCGCACGTATTCGTTGGGGAAGCTGGCTAGGCATTGCTCCAGGGTGGCGGTTGCTTCACGAATATCTTGGGTTTGGATGGAGGCGCAGGTTTGCCAGGCGTTGGTGCGGAAGCGGCGCTGATCAACGTGTTCTAGACCGACGCGGTAGCCCTGGTTAAGCAGTTGCTTTACCTGGTCTACGGTTTCAGATTTGAGCCTGCCGTTGGTTGCGGTGGAACCGTTGTCTATCGGGCAGGCGGGAGCTGAGGCTGCTCCGTTGGGGGCGGGAGCTGCGGCGGGAGCTGACTGCTGATGTCCATTCTGCGGCCCCTGATAGGCGCGGTAGAAGGGGTCTTGGGCGGGAGTTTCTGGGGGTGCAGGGGTGGGAGCGCCTTGTCCTGATTTTTCTCGCAGCGCCCGGTTGTACTGGTCGCCCAGACGCATGGTTTGGACTCGCTGCTGTTCACGAACAATGCGGTGACCGACTTCAATTAGGTGGGGCACGCTAAAGTCAGGTTTGCGGAAGGTGGGTGGATTGGTGGAGTTAACGACGCGGCGGGAGACGTTTTCTAAGCCGACTTCGGAGATGAAGTGGCGGATTTGCTCGTCGTAGATTTGCGATCGCAGCGCCCCATAAAAGTCAATCGCCTGACCTGGAAAGGTATCAACCAGCGTTTCAATATCGCGTTTGCTGAGGTTATCTGGCTCAAAAATGCCGCTGACAATGCCGACGCGGTCATCCCGGTCAGGCTCCCAGTAAAACTTCTCCATCCGGCCTTCTCGAATCAGCGGTTCGTAGAGCGTCGAGAAGTCGTTGCCGGTGACAATAACCGGCACCCGGCGAATGGGTGTTTCATCGTAGCTGCCGGGCAACTGCACGTTTGTGGGGTTGTCGGCAATGTTCATCAGCGTGTTGTTGACCAGCTGGGTGTTGACCGTGTACTGGGTCATAGCATCGAAGCGACCCGCCCCTGCATCCAGGTCGTTGATCATCAGCACCGCCATTACTCCCCGCACCCGCACCAGTTCAGCCGCCTCCCGGTAGCGCAGGCGGATCAGCCGGGCTGGGTCGCCCGCATCGGGGCTTTCCAGCTCACCTCCCGAGATGTGAACGACCTCTACACCCATGCGCTCATACACCAGCTCACACTGGAAGGTCTTACCCTCGCCCTTGCGCCCATGAACCCCCAGAATGAGCGGCATCTGCACGCCCGGTAGATTCAGAAAATTCTTGGTAATGTGAACAGCCAGCTTGTCGAGAAAGCGAGGCGCGATGTAGTAAGCCATGGGAAACCAGCAGAGGACTATCAGAAGCGACAGGGCAGCTACTGCTGGATAACCCCTAATCCAACCCAGCCTGCTCAACGCCCTTTGTCATTATCTCGTAACACCGAAACAACGGGGAACAGTATTGAGGGAGTTGGCTATGAGCAATTCGGTAGAGGGCTATTGGTTTTGTAAATGTTTCCTGAGGACGTGGGGATGGGAGCTAGGGAGCTAGGGGGCTAGGGAGGTGCTTTATTTCACTTCCCCCCTTCTCCCCCGCTCCCTTTCTCCCCCTCCCCGCGTCTCCTAAACCAGCTGAAACGCCGCTCCCAGCCCTGAGCCAATCTCAGCCAAGGTCAGCTTGCCGTCGTGGTCGATGTCGAGGGCATCGAAGACGGCATCGGTGCCGAGCCACTCTTCGCGGGTGATAAAGCCGTCGCCATCGAGGTCGTAGGCCTGGAACAGGTCATCGGCGGCGTGGTTGACTTTCTTTTCGCCCTCTAGGCGCTTGGAGAGCCGATCGGCAAGGAACTGCTCTAGGGTTTCGAGGGCTTTGCTGAAGCCTTTGATGCCTTCATCGAGCTTTTCAGAGGCCATGCGATCGGCGGCGTGCATCTGGCGGAAGCTGGCTTCATCCAGGGAGATGCGCTCGATGTCCATACTGGCGGCTTTTTCGGGGTCGAGCTTGCGCGTTAGCTCGGCTTCGGTGCTGTTGAGCTGATCGAGCAGCTTGGGGGAGATGGTCAGCAGGTCAGATCCGGCCAATTCGCGGATTTCGCCAACGTTGCGGAAGCTAGCGCCCATAACCTCGGTTTTGTAGCCAAACTTTTTGTAGTAGTTGTAGATGCTGGTCACCGAGACCACGCCCGGATCTTCCTGGGCCGTGTAGTCTTGGCCCGTTTCCTTAACGTACCAGTCGAGGATACGGCCCACGAAGGGGGAAATTAAAGTGATGCCGGCTTCGGCGCAGGCAATCGCCTGATGCAGGCCAAATAGCAGGGTGAGGTTGCAGTGGATACCTTCTTTTTCAAGGACTTCGGCGGCTTTGATGCCTTCCCAGGTGGAGGCAATCTTGATCAAGATGCGATCGCGACTCACCCCTGCCGCTTCGTACTGGGCAATCAGGTCATGGGCGGTAGCGACAGTAGCTTCGGTGTCGTAGGACAAGCGGGCATCGACTTCGGTAGACACTCGGCCCGGAATAATTTGCAAAATCTTCAGGCCAAAGGCCACAGCCAGCCGCTTAAAGGCCAAGTTGGCCACTTCCTGGTCGGAGGCTTCAGAGCCCGCATCGCTCTTGGCCTTCAGCAGAGTTTCGTCAACAATGTCCTGATACTGGGGCATTTGAGCCGCAGCCGCAATCAGGGAAGGGTTGGTTGTGGCGTCGCGGGGGGTAAACTTCTCGATGGAATGAATGTCGCCTGTGTCGGCAACCACGATGGTCATCTCCCGCAGCTGTTCCAACAAACTCCGTGCCATGTCTCTCTCCTGGGTATGAGGGCTGAAACTAGCCCCTATTGTAATCAGGGGGGCTGAACCGGAGAATTCGCTGTAGACCGAAGCAGCGCAGCCTATTGGGAGCATTCCCACGCCAAAAAGCGGCCTTTTTTTTTATAAAGAAAAAGCTTTTGACATTCCTTAAATTGCGAGTTATCTGAGACAGGCCCGCTAATGCCCCGACCTTAGAATGGGCTGACCCACCAGCATGACCTGAACCAAACTGCCCGCAGCGATGTGAGTTTGCCCGATAGGCACAACGGCTAGACCATTGGTTCCCGCTAGATTAATCAGGTTGCCCGAGTTGCGAGTGCCCCCTGTCAGCGTAAACTCATAGCCTGTCGCCGTTAGGTGCAGTTGACCCCAGACATAGGTTTCTCGCTTGCCGCCTGCCCTGAGATCCTGACCAGTCGTGGCTGAGACAAAGGTGGGAGCCCAGGAATGGGGCAGCCCTGAGAGCTTGCGCAGAGCCGGTTCAACAAAGCGCCAAAAGCTCACCAAAGCCGATACTGGATTACCTGGCAGGCCAAAGTAGAGGAGCGAGCGGCTACAGTCCTCTGGGTCAGTAAAGGTTGCAAAGGTCAGGGGCTTACCCGGCTGAACGGCAACGGCTCGAATGTGTAGGGTTGCGCCCAGATTCGTCAAAACGTGGTCAACATAGTCGTAGTCCCCCACCGAAACGCCGCCTGAGGAAAGCACGATATCAGCCTGAGCTAGAGCCTCAGCAATGGCCGCCTTCAGGGCTGCCGGGTCGTCGGGGACAATGCCTAAGGAGCGAACCTCTGCTCCGGCCTGCTGTGCCAATGCGGCTAAAGCGTACTGGTTAGAATCAACGATTTGACCCGGCTGGAGCGGCTGGTCGGGCGTCACCAGTTCACTGCCAGTCGAGAGAATAGCCACCCGAGGACGGCGAAAAACAGACACTTGAACGCACTGGGCCGCCGCCAAAACCGCGATCTCAGGGGCATTTAGCCGCAGGCCAGGAGACAGCAGCGGGCCGCCTGCCTGGTAGTAGCTGGCCCGCTGCCGCACAAACTGCTGTGGCTCAGGCGCTTCTAAAATTTTGACCTGGGTTTCTATGCGC
>JACVRP010000073.1 GCA_014534385.1 Cyanobacteria bacterium Co-bin13 | reverse complement strand
TGATGCGTTAATAACGCATCCTACAAATATTCAGCCATTTACCTAAAAGGCAGAGGGCAGCAACAAAAAAGGAGATCTCCAGTGATTGTTGATGACCAGCAGTATGACGTAATTATTATTGGAACGGGTGCAGGTGGCGGAACTTTGGTCCGTAAACTTGCACCCACAGGCAAGAAGATATTGATTCTGGAGCGGGGAGAATTTCTCGCTAAAGAAAGTTCAGAACTCGAAGATATCGAGGTCTTTAAAAAAGAGCAATACCACGCCCCCGATCAGTGGTATGACACCAACGGCGAACCCTTTTCTCCCCAGACCAACTACTCCGTAGGCGGCAACACCAAGGTCTACAGTGGCGCTCTATTGCGGTTTCGGGAGCGGGACTTTGAGGAAGTTCAGCATCAAAATGGGGTTTCCCCAGCGTGGCCACTTCGCTATCAAGATTTTGAGCCTTACTACAGCGAAGCAGAACAGCTTTACCAGGTTCACGGCAAGGCAGGCGATGACCCTACGGAGCCGCCCCACAGCCAAGATTTTCCCTTTCCTGAGGTAGCCCACGAGCCTCATGTTCAGCAGGTCTGCGACATTCTCTCCAAGCAGGGGTTAAATCCGGCTTACCTGCCTTTGGGGTTGGGCGATCAGGGCCGCACCGACTCTGAAGATACAGGGACAACGCCTGCTACAAACCAGGGCGACGTCACCCTCAAGACGGGGGCTAAAGTGGTTTCACTGCACACCAACCCCTCCGGGTCAGAGGTCAAGGCGGTGCAGGCTGAGATTGGTGGCCAGGCTTACCTGTTTTTGGGTCACATTGTGGTGCTGGCCTGTGGGGCAATTAACTCGGCGGCGCTGCTGTTGCGATCGCAAAACGAGAAGCATCCCAACGGCCTCGCCAATGGCTCTGGCCTGGTAGGTCGCAACCTGATGAAGCAGCAGATCACGGTGATGGTGCAGCTCAGTGCGTCTACTCTGCCAGGCTCTTATCAGAGAACGGCCTATGTCAACGACTTCTACTGGGGCGATGACAACTTCGACTACCCAATGGGCCATATCCAAAACGGGGGCGGCATTTTGCAAGACGTGATCTTTGCGGAATCTCCTCCTGTTTTTTCGGGGTTGGCGAAGGTGCTGCCGGGGTTTGGGCTGCGGCAGCTAGCGACTCGCTCGATCTCCTGGTGGCTGCAGACCGAGGACTTGCCCGACCCCAACAACCGGGTCAGGCTGGCGGGGGAGAAGCTGCACCTGGACTATGAGCCCAACAACTTTGAAGCCCACGACCGGCTGGTGTACCGCTGGATCGACGTACTCAAAGCGGTAGAGTCAGCTGCGCCTTCAGCTTTTAACCGGGGCACTTACCCTCGCAGCACCATGCCAATTTCAGTGGTAGCGCATCAGTGCGGCACCTGTCGGTTTGGCGAAGATGCAGCGACGTCGGTACTGGATTTGCACTGTCGCACCCATGAGATTGACAATCTCTATGTGGTGGACAGCAGCTTCTTTCCGTCAAACTCAAGCATCAGCCCTGGGTTAACGGTGATTGCGAATGCGCTGCGGGTGGGCGATCATCTGGTGCAGCGGTTGGGATAGAGCGGGGTGCAGGGTGCAGTCGCACACCACTGCACCCTACGGGTTGCGGGCTGTGGTTATTGGCCGTACCAGGCTTGACGCCACTGCTGCATCTGTTCGATTTCGGCCTGCTGTGAGGTAATGATGTCCTGAGCTAAGGACTGGATCTCGGGGCGGTCAGACTTTTGCTGAGCATCTTCGGCCATCATCACCGCGCCCTCATGGTGCGGGATCATGGCGTTGATGAAGCGTAGGTCAAAGTCGGTGTCGGCCTTGCCCAAGTCCATGTTCATTCGCATGGCGCTCACCTGCTGAGAGGTCATGGGTTCCATTTGGTTGGTGTCGGGGTTCCAGGCCATTGGTGTGTCAGCGGCCTCAGGGTACCAGCTTTGCCGCCACTGCTGCATCTGACCGATTTCTTGAGCCTGAGCCTCGACAATCTCGGTGGCCAGTTCCCTAAGTTCAGGGCGTTCAGAGTTTTCCAGTACGGCCTGAGCCATTTCTACCGCGCCTTCATGGTGCGGAATCATGGCATCAACAAAGCGCAAATCATAGTCGGCATCGGCTGGCCCCAGATCCATCGAGCTGTGGTTCATCATGCCGTGATCCATTGAGCCGTGGTCCATCGCGCCGTGATCCATCTGCTCCATAGCAGTGTCACCTGTGCGGGAGGTTTCGCCACAGGCGGAAGACAGACCTGCGATCGCAACCGCACCCAGCACTAAACCCAAGACATTTAAAGAACGAGACAGCATAAAATCCATCCAGTTGACGGTGTTTTTTCCAGCTATCGCTACTGTAGACTCTCCAGCTCACTAGAGAGTCAAGGGAAGCTTGCCAAAAAGGGAGCAGAATTGGTATGAGCTGTAGCTGCGGTGCGAAAAGGTTACTGAAACCGGCCTGGCTGCATTTGCTCAATCAGTGGGTCAGGCTGCCCCGATGCCCATTGGGCAAACCGCACCGCAATCGGCGGCAGCAGGGCAAAGGGGCTGCTAAAGCCTGAGAACAGGTGCAGGCCCGTTGTGTTGGGCACTGGGCCTACCAGCGGCAGGCCGTCTCGGCAAAAGGGCACTCGGCAGCAGTGCCAGGTGCCAGGGACATCTTTTAGGCTAGGAATTTGGCGGGCAATGGCGGCGCGCATCACCCGTTCACTCTCCAGGGCCTCTACGTCTGGTTGAGAATCCGTTAGGGCGCGGCTAATCTGGCCAATTCGCAGCGAGCCATCCTGAAACTGAATCACGCCACTATCCAGGATGGCGGGGGTCATTTCGTGGCCAGGTTCATCCCAGAGGGGATCGGTTTCAGGGGCGCTGGCCTTGGCCTCCATCTGAAAGCGCTTGGTCTCGGCGGGCATGACCAGGGCCTCAATCCGAAAGGGAACGGGCGGTGTTTCAATCAGTTCGGCCTGGGTGTAGTAGAGCGGCACTGAAATACCGGCCGCTCGCAGCAGAGCCCGGCTCTCCCCGCCTGCAGCAACGACTACCTGCTGGGCAGCATAGGCTTGCTCTGCGGTGGTTACCCCAGTCACCCGATCTTTGATCTTTACCAGACCTGTTACAGGCGCAATGGCAATGATCCCCCCTAATCGAGCAAAAGCCCGATTGTAGGCCGCAACTAGAGCCTGGGGATTGACGTGACCGTGGCGCACGGTTAAAGCGCCAGCCAGGGCAGTCGGGTCGAGCTGGGGCTCAATCTGGCAAGCTTCCTCGGGAGAAATGTAGCGGGGAGGGATGGCAAACTGCTTGTAGTGCGACAGGGTTTCTGAGCGGTCGGTTGCGATCGCATTTCCTTCCCCATCACCGCCTGCCGGAATTGTCAGCAGCAGGTCTAGATCCCGCAGCTCAACATCGGCCTCTAACTCCTCAGATAGGCCCCGATACCGCTCTATTCCTTCCTGGCAGAGCTGCCGGGTCAGATCTGTGGTGCCCGACCAGTAGGGGATGCCGCCATAGCTGAGGCGAGTGGCGCTACCGGGCTCCAAGGCCCGATCTAGCAGCAGTACCGAGACCCCCTGTTTCGCTAGCTCATAGCTCAGCGCCGCACCAGCCAGACCATTGCCGACCACGATCCAGTCAAAGGTTTGCATCTAGATTCCTTAAAGTTGCAGAGGAAGGGCAAAAAAATTGCGTCCTTACAAAATAATGCAATTTTAAGGATGAATCTGTCCCAAAATTACGCGCAGGCGGTCGTAGTCGTCCTTGAGCAGCACACTCAAGGTGCGCCCGGCCTGCACCAGCCAGTCTCGATCGAGCTTGCGGAGCTGATAACCGTGGCGGATCACGGCGGCAACCAGCCCATCTACCGGAGCCCCAGGCATGTCCATCAGGGTGCGAAGAAAATCCAGCTGCTCGGTGAAGGCTAGCACTTCATCTGGGGTACAGCGGTAGACTGCCTGGTGTACCTGGGGCGGGCGGGGCGGCAGGTGTTGATAGGCCATCGCTGCCCGGTCAGGGGGCTGAAAGCCGACAATCGCCACCCGAAACTCAGTCTTGAGCATGGCAAAGATCTGCGGCTGCTGCTCTCGCAGGTCATCGAGAGACATGCCCAGAGCTCTAGCCCGGTGGACCGAGTCGATAGGGCTGGTTGTGGCATAGTACACCACCCCATAGATCTGGTTGCCCGATTCATCGTCCCAGGACTTAACCCAGCTGCCAAAGGGCGGCATGACCGGAAAGCTGAGGGTGTCTGGCTCTAGACACTGAGCTAAAAATTCAGTGGTAGCCGTTTCGACAACCTCAGCAATATGGTCAGGCTGCTGAGCCTGGGCCGAAAACTGGGGTAAGGGCAGACGCATTGGCGTGACCTCGGGCAGGGTGAGTTGGGGGGCGGCGGGGTAGGCAGCGCCATTTCTTATTTCTTGCGGCGCTATTTCTTGCGGCGCTTAGAGGTGTCAACCGCTTCTAGGTCTGACATTCTAAAGGTGATCAGCTTATCCCAGTTGCCGCCCTCAAACAGCACGGCTACCTTACCATCGACAATCCGCTGCACCAGCCCCTGAAAGCCATAGTAGGTATCGTCAACGTTGGTAATGCGAACCACAGAACCGGGGAAAATCATTGGGATAGCGCTCCTCAACTGACGGGACTTTTTATTCAGTATATTTTCTGGAGATCGTTTCTGAGCGATCGCACCCCTTTTGAGGAAGTTATGGCTGAAATCAAAAGCCAATCTCAAACCGCAGGTTCACCTATCTGCTCCTAGGAGCATAGTGACCCGTCAGCAGCCCTGGCCCTAATCTGTAAACTTGAGCCGACGCCGATAGTTAGCGACCGACTCTACCAGGCCAATGCCAATAAAGTTAGTCAGCAGAGCCGAGCGACCATAGCTCATCCAGGGCAGCGGAATGCCAGTAACCGGGGCTAGCCCAATCGTCATGCCGATGTTAATGGTCACCTGAAACACGATCATCGACAGCATGCCAATAGCCAACAGAGAGCCAAAGTTGTCCTTAGCATTTTGGGCCACAATGACTAGCCGCAGGCAGATCAGCCAAAAAACTGAGAGCATCACCATTGCGCCGATAAAGCCCCATTCCTCTCCCACAGCAGAAAAGATAAAGTCTGTATGCTGCTCTGGAATAAAGTCCAGCTGGGTTTGTGTGCCGCTGCCAAAGCCCCGCCCCCAAAGCTGCCCGGCTCCAATAGCAATGCGGGACTGAATCAGGTGGTAGCCGCCACCCAAAGGATCTTTATCGGGGTCAAGAAACAAAATGAGGCGATCTTTTTGGTAGTCGTGCAGCAGGCCCCAAAGCAGATCTCCTACCTTCCCTGTAACCAGGTTCCCTGCGGTTGCTAAGACTGTACTGAGCAGCCGCCACGGCAGCGTGAGCCAGGCGATAATGCCCATAGCTGCACTCCAAACCAGCCAGGCTGGCAGGGAGAAGTGGAACAGCAGCATCGCTACCAGGGGAGAAACCATCAAAATCAACCAGCCGGGGTTAACATTTGCCCAGTAGAGCATCCCCAGGGTAATCGCGCCAAACACCAGCGATGTGCCCAGGTCGGGCTGCAAAAAGACCAGCACCCAGGGGATGGCCGTCACAGCGAGCGCCTTGCCCACTCCCCACAGGGTCGAAGCATCTCGGTCGCTCAGTAGGGCCGCTAGGGTAATAATCACCCCTAGCTTGGCAAACTCCGATGGCTGCACGTTAAAGCTGCCGATTGTGATCCAACGCTGGGCCCCCAGGCCGACTGTTCCAATAAAGATGACAGCAACCAGCGAAAGGTTGGTCAGGGCATAGATAATCCACTGCCACTGCAGCAGGTTTTCGTATCTCATGCGGGAGAGCACCAGCGCCAGCACCAGCCCAATCAGCCCTAGAAAGGCGTGGTTCCAGGCAAGTTCGGGCTCGCCCGAGATGCGCTGAGTACTGTCAATGACGAGGGTCGAAAAGGTGACCAGGGCTACAGGCAGCCCCATCAGCAGCCAATCCACTCCCTGCCAGCCTTGAAGCAGAAATCGCCAGCGTCTTTGAAGGTTTGAAGAAACTTGAGTCATGAAGCCAACGCAGCGACAGAAACTTTAGCGGCAACCTGCTGTGCGATCGCACGTAGCGCCTGCGCCGAAGCCGAGTCTGGGTAGGCTACCACAATCGGCACTCCCTGATCACCGCCCTGACGCACCGCCATCTCCAGAGGAACGCAGCCCAGCAGGGGAATATCGAGTTCCTGGGCGGTGTTTTTGCCGCCCCCAGAGCCAAAAATGTCGTACTGCTTGTCGGGCATATCAGGCGGAATAAAGTAGCTCATGTTTTCCACAATGCCCAAAACTGGCACCTGCAGCTGCTGGAACATGCGCAGACCCCGGCGGGCATCGGCCAGCGCCACCGACTGGGGCGTGGTCACAATCACGGCACCCGCCATCGGCACCGCCTGGGCCAGGGTCAGCTGGGCATCGCCGGTGCCAGGGGGCAGATCGATGATCAGATAGTCCAGATCGCCCCACTGCACCTGATAGAGAAACTGCCGGATGACGCCATTGAGCATGGGCCCCCGCCAGATCACGGGCTGGTCTCGGTCAATCAAAAAGCCCATAGAAACCATCTTGACGCCGTGGTTAAACACGGGGTCGAGCACTTCGCCCTGATTTCCCTGCCGCACCATCACCTCAGCGTCTGATAGCCCCATCATGATGGGGGCGTTGGGGCCATAGATGTCAGCATCTATCAGCCCGACTTTAGCGCCCGCCTGAGCCAGCGCTACGGCAACGTTGACCGCAACAGTACTTTTGCCGACACCGCCTTTGCCGCTAGAGACCGCCACAATATTTTTCACCCCAGCAATGCCGGTGCGGTCGGGGAGAGCCTTTTGCTGAGGTGTCTCTGCCGTGACCGCGACATCGACTGAGGCGACCCCCGGCAGCGTTCGCACTGCTTTTTCGCAGTCTTCGACGATAAACTCACGCAGAGGGCAGGCAGGCGTAGTCAGCACCAGGGTGAAGCTTACCTGGCCGTTTTCTATCGCCACATTGCGGATCATGTTGAGATCAACCAGGCTCTTTTGCAGCTCAGGGTCCTGGACTGGCCGCAGCACTTCCAGGATGGATTCAACGGAGAGGGAATTGCTCATGGTTTGGTTAAGGGCCGAGCCGGACAGAGACGCGGTACCGTGACTTTACAGACATTAACTGATCTTAATGGGTCAAGGCCGCCATCGGTTGGGCAAGGCAAATCATTAACCGGGATCTAAACCGACTAATTGGGCTTACCAGGGCTGGGAGCTAGGTTTGCATTTTCCCAGGGTAGACGTTTGTTCGGCAGCATTGGCTAGGGCCGAGGCAACCCTAGCGGCATAGGGCTTTAGCAGAGACCAGGCCAGTGGCGTCAGCCAGCCCCGCAGGGTAACGGAATAGGAGATCTGGGTGCCCATGACCGTGGATTTGATTTCGTAGGTGACCCGCTCCTCTAGTCCGGGAACAGGAAAGAGGCGAACTGTCAGCAGCTCTCGGGGCAGCACCCGCTCCACAAAAATACTGACGGGAATAGGGCAGATCCGGGTAAAAGCACGGTAAATTAGGCCTGGCTTGGGGCTGAGGCCATTGGGGGCGTTGGTGCTGCTGAGCAGGGGGTGCCAGGAGACATCGGCCAGGTTCATGATGGTTTGCCAGAGCGTATCTACCGACGCAGAACTGACTGTCCAGTAGGACCTGTCTAAGGTCTTCTGGTGGCGCAGTCTGGCTAGAAAAGCCCTTGCAGACGTCAAAGGACTGTTCATCGCCCAATCCTGAAACATCGCGGATACCTCCTAATCAAAGGTATTAAACGGGGAGACACGGTTGGCAAAACGGGCATCAAAGGCGGGGATCACAGACGAAATATTTTAGTAAAGCCCGACGAGCTGAGTTTGGAAACCTCTAGAGACGGGTTGTTGTAAAAATTTTTGACTTGCAACATTTGTTTTGAATTTGGCTTAATGGCTGCAATTCGCGATAGTCTGAGAAACGGTTGACCAGTGAGCTTTTGTCCTCCACTGTGAAATCAAATTCATAAACAACCAAACTCACCTTGAACAACTCACCTTGGATGTTTCGGATGTTTCTGGGCAGGTATCTAAATCGGGTCTTGCGATCGCACCTAGCAGGTCTTTACCCGTAGGGCTATTGTGTAGATCAATTCAGAGCCTTACCCCAGGGCCGCAACAAAGTGAGAAGCTGCTTCTAGTGTGACATACCCACCATTTCCCTCGGGGGCCTCTGCTGTAAATAGCACCTATGGGCTTACAGACACGGGCTTATAGACGGGGGCAAGGAAATCACTAAAACAGCGGCTGAGCTTCCTTGATGAGCTGAAAAGAGATTCTGAGGCTTTTAAGCCAACTTTTCATCCTTCTCTGGTTACAAACTCCCTTGCGAATCAATCTATGACTAGCTCCTTTGTCTCCCCAGCCACCACCTCTAACCCCGCCACTGCACCGCAGGATTCTCGTGAACGGGTCAGTCAAGCCTTTAAGCAGTTACAGGACAGTATTTGCCGCCAGCTTGAAACGTTAGATGGCGCTGGCACCTTCCAGGAGGATCAGTGGGAACGCCCTGAGGGCGGTGGCGGTCGCTCGCGGGTGATCAAGCAGGGAGATATTTTTGAGCAGGGCGGCGTCAACTTTTCAGAGGTTTGGGGGCAAAATCTGCCACCCTCTATTCTGGTGCAGCGACCGGAAGCGGCAGGCCACGGATTTTACGCCACCGGTACCTCAATGGTGCTCCACCCTCGCAACCCCTATGTACCAACGGTTCACCTCAACTACCGCTATTTTGAGGCAGGTCCGGTCTGGTGGTTTGGCGGCGGCATCGACCTCACCCCCTACTACCCGTTTGAGGAAGATGTGGTGCACTTCCACCGCACTCTGAAGGAGACTTGCGATCGCTACCACGAAGCCTACTATCCCACCTTCAAACGCTGGTGTGACGAGTATTTTTATCTCAAGCATCGCCAGGAAACGCGAGGCGTTGGTGGCATTTTCTTTGACTACCAAGACGGTCGTGGTGAGCTGTATCGAGGCCCCGACACCAACGGACCGGCAGCACAGCACAGCCAGCAGATCGGAGAACTGCCCCAGCGCGACTGGGAAAGCCTGTTTTCCTTTGCCCAAGCCTGCGGCAACGCCTTTGTCCCGGCCTACTCTCCTATTATTGAAAAGCGCCGCAGCACTGAATATAGCGACCATGAACGGCAGTTCCAGCTCTACCGGCGGGGGCGCTACGTCGAGTTTAATCTGGTCTACGACCGAGGCACAATTTTTGGCCTGCAGACCAATGGCCGCACCGAGTCAATTCTGATGTCGCTGCCGCCAATGGTGCGTTGGGAATACGGCTATACCCCCGAACCTGGCACGCCCGAAGCTCGGCTCTATGACATTTTCCTCAAGCCCCAAGATTGGGCTAACTGGCCGACGCCTTAGGCAGCAGCTTACGGTGCCTGGTAGAGGGTGTCTGGCAGAGGGTGCCAAATTGCTTCAACCGTCCTTGAAGGTTCACGAGGTTTTCCTGGCTATGAAGGTTCACCGGATTTAACCCACTTGCTCAGCCTGCCTCCTACAATTTGAGAAGGAAAATTAGCAGGATCTGTTGTGCGGAGCTCGGTTTCTGGGCATCCTATGGGCACCCTTGCTGTGGCTTGCGCTGCAGCCGTTTAGCAGGCTGGGCAACAGCAATTGGGCTATACAGGGTTAGACAGGCGTTCTGTGAGCTAAAAGCCGGAACTTTTTGTCTGTTTTGACTATCGTGAAAGGGACATCTAGGTGTCCTAGTCGAGGTGGAAGGAAGGAAATGGATCAAAGAACATACACCGCAGAGGATGGCAGAACGGTCATTATCCTGACCCCCACTGGCCGGCTGGATATCACCACAGCCTGGCAGTTTCGCCTGAAGCTGCAGGAGTGTATTTCTCGCATCAGCCCCCATGTGGTGGTCAATCTTAGCCAGGTCAATTTCATTGACAGCTCCGGCCTGACCTCCCTGGTCGCTGGAATGCGCGATGCCGACAAGGTCAAGGGCAGCTTCCGGATCTGCAACGTCCATCCCGACGCCAAGCTTGTCTTTGAAGTCACCATGATGGACTCGGTCTTTGAGATTTTTGACACCGAAGCAGAGGCTTTGGCCGCTGCCCCTGGAGTAGCTGGCTAGGGCAGCAGTCCGTTCTCAAAATCGGACATTTTAATGAGGCAAAAGGGGCCCATCAGAGCGCCCCAAAGCCCTTTCCCTGTGTCTGGGTCAACGCCTTTATCGTAGACGCGCAGCTCCAGTCCAGCGGCATTGCTGGCTGGGCCCACGCTAAATCCTAGGCTGACATAGCTGGTGTTGCCGGCGTATTCGAAGGAACAGAGGGTGCCTGCCGGCAGCTCCGCCTTGAAGCTGTACTGGCTCCCTGGCAGTGCCTGCGACTCAATACTCAGAGAGCAGGTGGGCAGCTGCACCAGATCCTCTGGAGTCAGCGCATCGAGAATTTGCGGGGCAGTGGCACCGCCTCTAACCTGAACTGCATCTTTCAGCCCATAATACTGGCCCTTGATCTGGCTGCCGCTGTCATATAGCCGAAGAATCCGCTGTCGGTAAGGCGGCTGGCCCGATGCGACGCTCACCTGCTCAATAAAAAAAGTCAGGCTGTCTTCGTGAAACAGCCGGATGGGGCGGTGCCATACTTTGAGATGGACGTACCAGGCGGGCTCTGCCAAGGATTGCTGCCGGTTCTCAAACTCACCTGCCAGGTAACGACCCAGCGTCAGCAGCTCAGTGGATAGGGTTGCCATACTCAGTCAGCCGATTGAACAGGCCGATCATAGGCCATTGTGGACCGCTCTATCCAGGCACTTGGAAGCGTTCCTCAAGTCTCCTAGGCAAAGGCAAAGCTGCTGGCGTTTAACAGGCTGGCATCCACATTATTGAGCATTGCAATGTCGGTCGCAACGGCGGCTCCCAGGCTGTCTAGCTGGTTGATCGTAACCAGGGTGCTGGTGCCAATCTGGGTTAGCTGCACGTAAGCCTCAAAGGGGTTAAAGTCTGTAGAGGATGGCCCATTGAGCAAACCGGCAACCAAGATCAGATCTTGGCCAATGGTAAAGTCTGTGATCGTATCGGCTCTGTAAACGGCTGCGGCCTCCTTGCTGGGGAAGAGGGTATCGGGTTTGGCCGTATCCGCTGGGACTGCCACAGCGGGAATGAGCGTTCCCAGAAGCGCATCGGAGCCATTCAAGAAAAACGCAAAGACGTCTTGGCCTGT
>JACVRP010000168.1 GCA_014534385.1 Cyanobacteria bacterium Co-bin13 | reverse complement strand
ATACGGAGTACCTGCCAGATGAACGCCCACCTCGTCCCGCAGAGGCCCCATCGCCAACGCCCAATCCCTCGCCTGCCTCACCCCGCCATCCCCCGTTTACATTCCCTGACAACCTGTGAAGAGTAGGTTGCAGAACTCCGAGGCATGAGTAGAATAAGAATAGTTCAAGTGTACTATTTGGGCATTTCTATGGCGACAAAGTTTGAACCTCGGTTTGTCACTGAAATCATTGACGGCACTCGCATGGGCAAGCTAACCGTCCCCCTAGCCCAAACCGCTGACTGGATCAACTTCCTAGTAACGCCTCACTACCGGGCCGAAATCATCGCAGCCGAGCAGACCCGGCAAGGCATTGAGATTTACTTTGCCGCAGGTGAGGGCCTGTACGCCTATTTAGAGGGGCGGTTGGGTGCTGTGGCCCAGGCCGCTTAGGAAAGGAAGACGCAGGGACAGGGGGACGCGGAGACGCGGGGAAATCAGCGGCCTGCTGGACAGCAGAAAACTTGCCCTTCCCGATCTTCCCTATCTCCCCAACCTCCCCGCATCCCCGCGTCTCCCCCTCTCCGCGTCTCCCCTTCTCCCCTCCCCACGTCCTCACTGCACCTGCCTGGCAAACAGCGGTGCCGCCTGCAGCAGCGTCTGCGTGTAGGGATGGTGAGGATGGCTAAACAGCTCCTCGGTGGGGCCTAGCTCCACCACTTTGCCGGCCTGCATCACGGCGATGCGATCGCACAAAAATTTCGCTACCCAGAGGTCGTGGGTAATAAATAAGTAGGTCAGGTCAAACTCTCGCTTCAGATCCAGCATCAGCTCTAGCACCTGGGACTGCACCGTGGCGTCGAGCATGCTGACGGGTTCATCGCAGATGATTAGCTTAGGCTGGGTGATCAGGGCACGGGCGATCGCAACTCGCTGCTGCTGTCCGCCGGAGAGGTCGCCGGGGAAGCGGTCAAAGTAGGTTTCGGTGGGGGTGAGGCCGACTCGGGCCAGCATGGCATGGGCCTTTTTAGCCGCTTCTTCCCGATTGGCTAACCCGTGGATCAGCAGCGGGTCGGCAATGCCTTGCCCCACCGTCATCATGGGGTTTAGGCAGGCGTGGGGATCTTGAAACACCATCTGCAGGTCTCGCCGCTGCCGCCGCAGTTCACCGGGGGAGAGCTGGGTCAGGTCTCGGCCCAAAAACTCCACTCGCCCTGAGGTCGGCTGGATCAGCTGCAAAATCGTGCGAGAAAGGGTGCTCTTACCACAGCCCGACTCTCCCACCAGTCCCAAAATCTCTCCGGCATAGAGATCGAGCGAAATGCCGTCAACAGCCTTAATCACCGTATTCTGTTGGCGACCCAGCAGCTTGGCTAAAAAGCCAGACTCCAACACTTAGTGCGTGGTCAAATCTGGCAGGCGAAGCAGCGGCTGGGGGGGCTCCACGCTTGCAACTCGGGCGTTGGATCGCTGCAGGTGTAGGGCTGACTCCACCAGAGACTGGGTGTAGGGGTGCTGCGGGTCAAACAGCACAGACTGGGCGGGCCCTTCCTCCACCAGCGCGCCCTGATACATCACAGCCACGCGATCGCACTGCTCAGCCACCAGCGCCAGGTCGTGGGAGATCAAGATTAGCGCTGTGTTATTCTCTTCGCACAGACGGGTCAGCTCCGCCAAGATCTGGGCCGATACCGTCACGTCCAGACTGGTCGTGGGCTCATCTGCCACGATCAGCTTCGGCTCGAGCAGCATGGCCAGTGCGATCGCAACCCGCTGCCGCATCCCCCCACTAAACTCATGGGGATACTGGTTGAAGCGGTTGGCCGGTATGTTGACTTTTGAAAGCACGTGGAGCGATCGCTCCTTAGCTTCTGCCTTTGATAGCCCAGGTCGATGAGCCTGCAGGGTTTCAATACAGTGATCCCCAATCGTCATCAGGGGATCAAGGCGGGTCATGGGATCTTGAAACACCAGGGCAATCGCTTCACCCCGAAACTGCCGCAGCCGCTGGGGCGAAAACTCTAGCACCGGCTGGCCTTCAAAGTGCACCTGCCCATCTAGTCGGGCAGTCGCAGGCAGCAGCCGCAGGGCCGCCCGCCCCAGCGTAGATTTACCACAGCCCGACTCTCCCACCAGCCCCAGCTTCTCCCCCGGTGCCAGCTTGAGCGACACCGCCTGCACAGCCCAGTCCAGCTGCCCTGGATAAGCAACATGGAAGTTTTCGAGGGTCAGCAAAGAGTCAGCCATAACAGGGGGAAACCAGAAGGGCAAACAGAAATCGGCTTTGCGGCACTATTTCAAGGGCACCATCTTAAGGCACACGCTCTGGCGCACCCCAAGCCGATCACGCCTCAAAGCGACGCATCAGATAGGCTACCCCAAAATCACCGTTGGGATGATTCTCCAGCAGGTCGGCCAGTTCAAAAAGTCTCTTAGCCAGGTCTGGCCCCAGTTTTTCGATGGTGGCCAGCTTTTCCCGCTCCCCCTGCTCCAAGGCCCGCACCTGGGCCTGCCATTCGCCCGAGAAAATGTGCTCAATGTGAGCCCCCAGCTTTAGCTTCTGCAGAATGTCCCACTCACCCTGATCACACCAAACGCCCTGACAGTTGGGGCAACGCTCGACATAAAAGGAGCTGGTACGCAGGTTGATTCGGCCCCGAACCAGGTAGTGCTTGCAGTCAGGGCAGAGCGCTGCTCGATTATCCAGCGGAGAAACCTGAAACGGCACATCCAAGGTGATTGGCAGAACGGTGACCTGCAGGGGAATATCGGCACCAATCTGGCGCTGCTTCCAAGTCTCGTAATGTTCCGGCGGAATCCAGGCTCCGCCACAGCTTGGGCAGCATTCTGCAGTCAGTCCAGGGCTTAGCTGACGCGCTTGCAGCGTCACCTCACCTTCTTTGGGGCACTGGGACAACTCGGCTTTCCTCCTGCCGTGCAATCGGGATCGTTTACCCATTAAACCATTGCGGGGCGGTCTGCTACCCCTCAGACTCTGGGCTATATTCGTTCGCTAACTTCAAAAGACCCTGACAGAAATTTTGGAGCTGATCGATGCGATCGCACATCTGCTTTTGCCGCTGCTGTAGCGTCACAGACTGGCGAGCCGTCTGTAAAAACGCTATATCCATGCCTAACAAGCGCAGAGTACGGCTCATTTCCAGCAAAATGGGCTGAGCCGACTCAGCCAAATCGCCCTCGATCCCCTTAACTTGGCCCTGAAATTGCTGCTGCACCTCTAGAAAATGCTGCTGTAGGGAGAGCGTATCTGGATTAGCCTGCGAGACTATTGAGAGCAAATAGCTCAATTGCGTCTGAAAACCCTGAACTGTCGTAGAAAACGAGGCCATAGAAGCTATAAGTTAACTGCTCTACCTAAAGGAGGATGAAAAATTACTCAAGCACCATGAAAAACAAGGAAAAATTTGCTCGATAATCCAGCAAGTCATCCCCCATTTGATTATGATGTTTTACTAAATAGATTTTTGGTCTGCGCCTGGTACTACACCAACAGCTCTTCCCCGTCGGTTAGCTCACCTGAAATTGCTGACTCACGGTTTAGGAAAAGGGCTTTGGGGTAGGAATATCCGTTTGATAGGTATCCCTTAACCGGTAGCTGTCCAAAATCGCCATCTTCCTAAAAGTAACAACGATCCTTGAGGAGTGTGCTGTTTGCTCAAGTCTTACTAATTCTTGAGCAGAGCCGTGATTCTTCCTAACCGCTTTAGCTAAAGTACTTGAATCCCTGTTCTCGCTCTCTCAGATCCTGGATCTCTAACCTCCCTGAAAGGCTCGGCTTATATGAACCTAACGGTTTCTCCAACGCTTCCCACCGACTGTCAACTGCCCCGTTGGCTTGAGACCTGCCTGCTCAGCCATCAGCAAGACAGCGACGGTCATACCGCCGAATGCCCTGAAGAAAAATCCAATAACTTGCTGGTTTGTAAAGCCTTTCAATTTGCCTACTCGCTTCACGAAGGGCAACGCCGAGCCTCCGGAGAGCCCTACATCTGTCACCCCATCGAAGTTGCCAACCTGCTGCGAGACTTGGGCGGCGACAGCGCCATGATTGCAGCGGGATTCCTGCATGATGTGGTCGAAGACACCGAGATTACCTCCGAAGAAATCGAAGCCCAGTTTGGCAAAGACGTGCGGCGGCTGGTAGAAGGGGTAACCAAGCTCTCCAAGTTTAACTTCGAGAGCAAAACCGAGCGACAGGCCGAAAACTTCCGCCGCATGTTCCTGGCGATGGCCCAAGACGTGCGCGTCATCGTCGTCAAACTTGCGGATCGGCTCCATAACATGCGCACGCTGGAGCACCTGAGCGACCAGAAGCGTCGCCGCATTGCTCTAGAAACGATGGAGATCTTTGCGCCCCTGGCTAACCGCTTGGGGATCGGTCGCTTCAAGTGGGAGCTAGAAGATCTCTCCTTCAAATACCTGGAGCCAGAAGCCTACCGCAAAATGCAGGAGTACGTCTCCGAAAAACGGGCCGACCGCGAAGCCCGGCTCAGAAACGTAGCTGAAACGCTGCGCCAGCGGCTAGAGGGCGCAGACATTACCGTAGGCGATGTTAGCAGTCGCCCCAAGCATCTCTACAGCATCTACCGCAAAATGGAGATGCAAAAGAAAGACTTCCACGAGATTTACGACATTGCAGCCGTGCGCCTGATTGTCGGCACCCATGAGGAGTGTTACCGCGCCCTAGCTATCGTCCACGATGCCTTTCGCCCTATTCCAGGCCGCTTCAAAGACTACATCGGCCTACCCAAGCCCAACCGCTACCAGTCGCTGCACACGGTCGTCATCGGCACTAAGGGCAAGCCCATTGAGGTGCAGATCCGCACCCTGGAGATGCACCACGTCGCCGAGTACGGAATTGCCGCCCACTGGAAGTACAAGGAAACCGGCACCTCCAGCAATACCCGTGTCACCGCTGACGATGAGAAATTTACCTGGCTGCGGCAGCTCCTGGATTGGCAAAACGATCTCAAAGATGCTCAGGAATTCTTAGAGAACGTCAAAGGCAACCTCTTTGATGAAGATGTCTACGTCTTTACCCCCGACGGCGACGTTATTCCCCTGGCCAGAGGAGCCACGCCGGTAGACTTTGCCTACCGCATTCATACCGAGGTGGGCAACCACTGCGCCGGAGCCAAGGTCAATGGCCGGCTTGTCACCCTCGACACCGCCCTGCAAAACGGCGATATTGTCGAAATTCTTACCCAAAAGAACGGCCACCCCAGCCTAGACTGGCTCAACTTTGTGGTTACAGCCGGGGCTCGCAACCGAATTCGGCAGTGGTATAAGCGATCGCACCGCGATGAAAACGTTGCCCGCGCCCGCGACATGCTCGAAAAAGAGCTGGGCAAAAACGGTTTTGAAGCTCTGCTTAAATCTGCTCCCGCCCAGGCTGCTGCCGAACGATGTAACTACCAGAACGTGGAAGACTTGCTGGCTGGCTTGGGCTACGGCGAAGTCACTTTGAACCTGGTCGTCAACCGCCTGCGAGAAGCCGTCAAAGCTCAGCAGCCCATTGCCGCCACCGACCACAGCAAAACCACACACGGCACTGAAAGCCTACTCACTGGAATACTCAGCACTGGCCCCAAGCTCAAACCCCTGCCCTCGACCTCAGCCTCGCCCATACTGGGAATCGAAGGGTTGCTTCACCATGTTGCAGGCTGCTGCAATCCCCTCCCCGGGGAGCCCATTATTGGGGTCGTGGGTCTGGGCAGCCGGGGCATTGCCGTCCACCGGCAAGGGTGCCCCAACCTGGAAGAAATTCCCGGCGACCGGCTCATTCCCGTCGGCTGGAACCCGCTGGAGCAAAACGGCAACCGCCACACCTACCCAGTTCACGTCAGAATTGAGGTGATCGACCGGGTCGGCGTGCTCAAAGACATTCTCTCCCACCTGTCAGATCTGCAGATCAACGTTCATAAAGCTCAGGTCAAGACCTTCCCCGGCCAAACCGCCGAGATCGATTTAGGCCTAGACGTCAGAGACCATGCCCATTTGGAGCAAACCTTCAATCAGATCCGCAAGATGACCGACGTTCTCAAGCTGCGCCGTATCAGCGAAGTCGAGTGAAATTACGGAGTCGCGGCTACCCCCAGCTATACTCAATCTTCATCATTTCAGCTGCCAAACTACGTGGGTTCCTGGAGCCGGATCTCCGTAGGTAAAGAGTAACTTGTCAGTATCAGTGGATACGTCTATCTAGGTACTCAGCAGTATCGGTAGCTTTCCATTGGTGGCTGTGTCACTCCCCACCAACCGAATGAATGTGAGAACCCTACTACCAGCAACCCTGGCAGCCTGCGGACTGGCCGTTGGCACTTCCCTCTTCGCCCAGGCCCAGGCGGCAACCTTTTCCCTCACGCCCTTTACGGGCAACAATGCACGGGTATCTGTCACCCTAGACGCACTGACCAACGGCAATATTGACGTCAAGGTAGACGTCGATAAGACCTTGGCCTTAGCTGATCTGCGCGGCATCTTTTTCAACGTCAAAAACGAGGCCATCCTGCCTCACCTCAACCTGCTCAATGCCAGTGCTGGCGTGGGCACCTTCAAATTTGCGGCCAACAGCGTTTCTGAGGTGGGTAAGGTCAAGCTGCAGGGAGAACCGACTCTCAACCCCTGCGGGTCAACCGGCTGTGATGGCGGCATCGAGATTGGTCAAGACGGCCTCAAGGGCGGCAAAGACGACTATCAAAGCGCCAGCTGGACCTTTACCCGCAAAGACGGACAAGCGCTGACCCTGGCTGACTTTGAAGGCATGAGTTGGGGTATTCGCGCTACCAGCGTTGGCACCGGCAATAGCCGGGAAGGCAGCACCAAGCTCAGTGGCGTTGTGCCCAAGCCACCGGCTGCGGAACCGCCCAGGGATATTCCAGAGCCCACGACTGCGCTAGGGATCCTTGTCGTGGCAGCAGGTGCGGCAGCTAGCCGCCGCTCGGTTGAGCGAGGTTAGCATCCGTTAAAGGGGTTAGTCATTGGCATGGCCGATGGTCATGCCATTTTAATAAGGATCTATACCTTTACTGCCTCCCCGCTGCCGGGCTTTCCGAATTAAAATACTTTAGTAAGTTTCTTGTTGCTAAAGTCTGCGTCATGACTGCCTCTGCCCCCCAGACTCTCAATCCGCTGCTGTCTCTGGAATACATTCCAGCTCTGGAATCGCTGGGTGATGATTATTACGACATTGTCGGCGCTGCCGACTTTCCCCAACACATCCTGCGCTTTCGTAACGACGACATTCTCAAGCAGCTGGGGCTGGCTCCAGAGGCCGTCAGCGATGAGCACTTCACTGAAGCCTTTGGCAAGTTTCAGGGACGAGAACCCCTGCTGGCCCTGCGTTACCACGGCTATCAGTTTGGTGAGTACAATCCTTTTCTGGGAGATGGCCGAGGATTTTTGTACGGGCAGGTGCGCGGTCTAGACGGCGAACTCTACGACTTTGGCACCAAGGGATCGGGCACCACGCCTTACTCGCGAGGCGGCGATGGTCGGCTCACGCTCAAGGGCGGTGTGAGGGAGGTGCTGGCGGCCGAAGCGCTGCATGCTCTGGGCGTACGCACTTCTCGCATCTTCAGCCTGGTTGAAACTGGAGATGCGCTCTGGCGGGGCGATGAGCCGTCTCCTACCCGCGCTTCGGTGATGGTGCGCTTTAGTCGCTCTCATATCCGCTTTGGTACTTTTGAGCGGTTGGAGTACCACCAGCGGCCCGACCTGATTAGCAAACTGCTGGAGCATGTGATTGACGTGTATTACCCGGCAGTACGGCTCTTTACTGACCCCCAAGAGCGGCTGGTGCGATTTTATGACGAGTTGGTGCAGCGGGTAGCTGAGCTAGTGGCCCAGTGGATGT
>JACVRP010000392.1 GCA_014534385.1 Cyanobacteria bacterium Co-bin13 | reverse complement strand
GCCGTTGAGCCTGTTGGTCAGCTGGCTGCCTACTGTGCTTCTAAGGCGGGCGTGGTGGCCCTGACCAAAGCCATTGCCGATGAAATGAAGGGCACCGACATCACGGCCAACATCGTGCTGCCCAGCGTGATTGATACCCCCACCAACCGTCAGGCAATGGGGGAGGCAAACGCCAGTCAGTGGGTTTCTCCGGCCTCGCTGGCAGGGGTCATCTGCTTTTTGGCCTCGGCAGCGGCAAAAGATATACGAGGGGCGGCGATTCCAGTCTATGGCAATGTCTGAAAATCCTTTTGTGCGGCTTAAGGCGCGAGTTGTCGTGCTGGGATTTTTTGCGATCGCAGGTTCCCTGGCCCTGCTCTTTGGCATGTTGGGCACCCTCAACGTCCTGCCCCTGCAGCCTAGCGACCCGATCCTGGCCCCCGTGCTCTACATCTTGATCTTTAGCGGGCTTTGCCTGTCAGTACTGCTCTGGTCGCGCCAGCCGCCGCTGCTCCTAAAAAACCTGCTGGGGCGTTGGCCGGATCATTTTTCCTGGCAGGCGTTGGGGCTGCTGGTGCTGGGCCTGTTTTTCTTCTCTCTGGGGGCCTTTCAGCTGTCTTACCTGCTGCTCTCGCTGGTTGCACCGGGGGTGGTTGAAGCTACCCTGCAGCAAACCCTGCTGCTCTCAGCCGAGGAGACCTCCAGCCCAGGGCTCTACAACCTGCTGATGCTGTTCTCAGCCATTATTGTGGCTCCGGTTACCGAAGAGTTTTTGTTTCGTGGCATTTTGCTGCACCGCTGGAGCGTCAAGTGGGGAGTTCGCCCGGCCATTGTGCTCACCTCTGTTTTCTTTGGGGTGCTGCACTCTAACCTAATTGGGCTGTTTGTCTTTGGGGTGGTGATGTCGCTGCTCTACCTGCACACCCGCTCCCTGCTGGTGCCTATTGCGGCCCACGCACTGAATAATGCGATCGCAACCGGCTTAGAATTCCTCACCGCTCAAGCCAACACCGACGTCAGCGTCAACACCCTGGCAGAATTTCGCGCTAGCTGGTGGCTGGGGGTTCTCTTTCTGGCCTGCTCAGCCCCCTGGCTGGTGCGCTATGTCCGACGCAGCTGGCCCCAGCCGCAGGCGGAACTGCCGTATTTTATGAATCAAGGTGGGTGAGGAGTGGGGGGACGCTCCCCGCATCTCCTGCTATCCTCAGTGAACAAACTCACAAAGCAAGGGCATATGTTCGGACTGGGACAGGGCGGAATGCTGCTGGGGGGGCGCTACCGGGTGGTGCGAGAGCTGGGCCGGGGCGGCTTTGGCCACACCTACCTGGCAGAAGACAGCAACCGCTTTCAGGAGCTGTGCGTGCTTAAGGAGTTTGTGCCTCAGGTAGACGGGGAGGCGGCGCTAGAAAAAGCGCAGCAGCTCTTTGCACGGGAGGCCAACATTCTCTATCAGCTGGATCATCCTCAGATCCCTCGATTTCGAGAGCTGTTTCGGGAGTTGGGGCGGCTCTTTCTGGTGCAGGATTATGTGGAGGGGCCGACCTATCAGGAGCTGCTAGAAACCCGCCGTCGCTATGCCGGGCAGTTTTCTGAGAATGAGGTCACCCTGCTGCTGCGGCAGATTTTGCCGGTGCTTCAGTATCTTCACACCCTGGGGATTGTCCACCGCGATATTGCCCCCGACAACCTGATTCAGCGCAACGCCGACGGATTGCCGATGCTGATTGACTTTGGCGGGGTGAAACAGCTGGTGGTTAACGTGCGCTATCAGCTGGGGGTAGATCAGCCCTATGCCAACGCGGCGGGTCAGGTGACTCGCCTGGGCAAAGTGGGCTATGCCCCGGCAGAGCAGCTTGATTCTGGGGTCGCCAATCCTGGCTCTGACCTGTACGCTTTGGGGGTCACAGCTCTGGTACTGCTGACCGGCCAAGAGCCAGAGGCGCTTTTTGACCAGCGCACCCAGACCTGGCGCTGGCAGGAGAATGTCCTGGTTAGCCCAACGCTAACGGCAGTGCTCAACCGGCTGGTAGCTCCTCGTGCCAGCGATCGCTATGCCACCGCTGAGCAGGTAATGGCCGATCTCAGCATGATGTCCTACGACAGCGGGAGTTGGCAGTCGGCTTTACCCGTGCGCATGCAGCCGATGACGCCGCCCCCACCGCCCCCACCGCCCGTTCCGCCAGCCCCTCGCCGCTCTATCACGCCCCAGCCACCGCGAGGCCCTGCCTACATCTCTTTGACCGACCCACCCTACGCGCCTCTGTCCCAGCCCACTGCTTCCTACAAGCCCCCCTTAATTGAAGAACCCACCCAGCCTCGCCGCCCTGCCCGCTCCTCCTCAGGCTGCCTGCAGGCGCTGCTGGGTCTTTTGGTGCTGCTGGGCTTGGTGGGGCTGGGCTGGTGGGGCCTAGCTGCCTCGGGCTGGCTGGCGAACGTGGATATCGCCATTCCTGGCAGCAGCGAGGTTGGTGGTGCTGAGATTTCTGAGGCAGAGCAGGCCCGTAAACGCGCGACCACTGAACGGGCGACGGCACTGGGAGTGGACAACGGCTATTTGACCCGTCTGACCGATCAGCTCTTTTATGAGCGCCACCCTGAGCTGCAGGGCACCCAGCTTACCAACAGCCCTGAAGATGCGGCCTTGCGGGCCGAGTGGGATGCGATCGCAAACGACATGCTCGCCCTCAGCGAGCAGCACCTCAGTACCGCCGCCCGTCAGCGCCTGGGCCGCTACAACCCCGGCGACCTCGACCGCTGGAAAACTCAGGTCAATCAGCTCTACGTCAGCAGCCGCGCCCTCTACGATCTGGCCGATGCTCGCTACGGCCATCTTTTCCCAGGGCGAGTCAGTGACGGCTTCGTCGAAGCCCCCGTCGATCAAATCTGGTTTGCGCTAGCTCAAGACCGAGTCAACGCCCTGCAGTCGGGTCAAAAACTCACCGAAATCCGCTTCCAGCCCGACGCCTATAGCCAGCAGATCCAGGGTAGCCTTGACCCCGGCGAAGGCCAGGTCTACATCCTCAATCTCAACAGCGGTCAGCTCATGCGCCTTAACCTCCAGGCATCTTCCCCCGAAACTCTGCTCTCGCTCTACCTGCCCAGCCCCACCAACGAAGATCCCTACCTGCTGTCTGACTCCTCAGAAACCACCTGGTCCGGCGAACTCACCCAAACTGGATATTACGAGATCGTCGTCGTCTCCACTGCCCAACAGCCCATTTCCTACCAGCTCAACGTTGCCGTCGATACCGTCATCACTAACCCGGCTGAGCCTGCTGCTGCCCCGGCAGATAAGGATTAGGTAGGTGGACAGGAGAGGGGGGTGAGGGAGTGTACGGTTCCCCAGAAAATGGCGCAGCTTTCAGATCAGTGGCGCAGCATCACATCATAGAAACCTAGCTCGAAGCAGGCGGTACCCGTCTTGGCTCGTAACGTCGGCTACCCAAAATTGTCTACCAAAAATTCGCCTATCGATTAGGGCAGTTTCTCCTTTCGAAGGAGAAAGTGACAATTTAACAGCTCCTACAGTGAAGGTCTCACTGCGGGGAACAGGGGATGAATATTAACTATCACAGTCTGTTGACGCTGGTAACGGTTGCGATCGCACTGCTACCTATCTTCATCTGGCTAGATCGGCGGTCGCGCGAACAGGGCTATGACCTGCAAGGCAAGACAATTTTAATGACTGGGGGCTCACGCGGATTGGGGCTGGTGATGGCTCGCCAGCTAATCGAGGCGGGTGCCCGGCTGGCAATCTGTGCGCGAGATGAGGCAGAACTGGAGCGAGCGCAGGCCGAACTGAGCCAGCAGGGCGGGAATGTTTTTTCGCTGACCTGTGATGTGACGAACCAGGCTCAGGTAGAGCAGATGGTGCAGCAGGCCAGAGCGCAGCTTG
>JACVRP010000610.1 GCA_014534385.1 Cyanobacteria bacterium Co-bin13 | reverse complement strand
TGGCAAAGACCTCGTTCAGATCCTCCGTCAGCGTATTGAAGCTGGCGCTGCCGGCAGTCTCATCCAAATTTGTTTCCACCGAGGCAGCCCGCTGCTCTAGCGCCTGGTTTAGCTGATCGGGAGGTAGCGACGCAGTGCCGCCCAACCGCATCGACTGCCCCGTCAATGACCCTAACCCCACCTGATTGGCTGGCTCAAACCGGGTACCGGTTCGGAAGGTGGCAGTGCCGCCTACCAGGGGCAGCTCGTGGTCTTCCATCAGGTAAACCACCAGTCCGTTGGGCAGCTCATATCGCTCATAGGCCGGGATCTGGATCTCCGGCAGCGGCGGAAACTCCAGCTCAGTGTAGTGGCGAGCGGTGGTTGCGATCGCAGGCGGCTGCCAGCCCAACAGCAAAACTCCCACCAGGGTCGCGACCCCGAGCGAAGGCAGCAAAAACCAGTTCCGAAAGGGGCGGCGCAGGGAAGTAAACCAGTCCATAGGTCTTTGTGTTTACAAAAGGGTGACTAACAGGCGTAGGTGGGCAGGCGTAGTGTGGGCAGGCGTAGCGCAGACAAATGCTCTAACCACCAGCCGGGCTGGAGATCAGCTTACCGACCGTGCGGCTGTTGGGCTGGAAAGTGGCCCTGGCAACCCGCTGCACGTCTGCAGCCGTTACCGCCTGAATGGCCTCAAGTTCCTCAAAAACGTTGCGCCAGCTCCCGGTTTTAGCCTCATACTCGGTCAGCAGGCTGGCCATGCCAGCGTTAGAGGAAAGCGATCGCACCAGACCCGCTCGGGCCTGAGTCTTCACCCGATCCAGTTCCTCCGGCGTAACGGCCGTTTCCTGTAGCCGATTCAGCTCTTGGCGAAAGGCTCCTGCAATCTCATCCACGGTGTGGCCGGGAGCCGTTAGGGCATAGAGCAAAAAGATGTTGTCGTACTTATCTCCCGGAAACCCGTTTAGGCTGCCGACATCTAGCGCAATCTGGTCATCCACCACCAGTTTCTGGTAGATCCGCGACGTCCGGCCACCCAGCAAAATGCCGTCGATCATGCCGTAGATGACATGGTCAGGGTGATTAATGCCAGGGCGGTGATACCCCTCCAGATACCAGGGCTGGGAAGGTAGCTCCAGGGTAAATTCCCGAGGCTCGGTCTGGGGTGGTTCATTAATCTCTAGCTGCGGTGGGCGAGTTCTGGCCTGGTAGCGCCCAAAATAAGTTTGGGCTAGCTCACGCACCTGATCTGGCTCGACATCTCCGACCACCGCTGCAATTAAATTGCTGGGGCCATAGTAGGTGTCATAAAAACCTTGAATGTCTTGCCGGGTCGCCCGGTATAGATCGGCTTCATAACCAATTACAGGGCGGCGGTAGGGATGGGTTTCAAACGCAGCTTCTAGAAACTCCTCAACCATTCTGCCGATGGGGGAGTTGTCTACCCGCATCCGACGCTCCTCAAGAATTACGTTTTTCTCCTCGTAAAACTCCCGGAAAACCGGCTCAAGAAAGCGTTCCGACTCCAGAGACATCCAGAGTTCGAGCTTGTTGGCTGGTAGGCTGTAGAAATAGCGGGTGGCATCGGCGGCAGTCGTCGCATTCAGCCCCACTCCGCCTGACTGCTCGACGATCTGACCGTATTTGTTCTGCTCTACGAAGGTGGCTGCCTTTTGCTGCAGCGTCTCTAGCTGCCCCTTCAAGCGCGTCGCTGTCGCCGCATCTCCAGCATCCTCGGCTGCCAAAATTTGATCAAAGACGGCATCCATTTCGCTAAATACCGCTCTTTCAGCCGCATAGTCTTGGGTGCCAATGCGAGTTGTGCCCTTAAAGGCCAAGTGCTCCAGGTAGTGAGCAATGCCGGTCTTG
>JACVRP010000220.1 GCA_014534385.1 Cyanobacteria bacterium Co-bin13 | reverse complement strand
GGCGTATAACCAAATTGTGCTGTTCGCTGAGGAGGCGCTTCCATCCGATGCCTTTCAGGTGGTGCAGGATGCGCTGCTGCAGCTACACACGGGCAGCACCAGTGCTAGCATCATTGGCTTTGGCATTTTGCTATTTACTGCCAGCGGCTTTTTTGGGGCGCTGAGCCGGGCCTTTGACAAGATCTGGCATGTCAAACCCAATGCTGATGACGGTAGGGGCGTCACTGCGATCGCACTCAATTATCTCTGGAAGCGAATTTTTGCCTTTTTGATGGTAATTGGCTCTGCTGGGCTGATTCTGGTTTCCCTGCTGTCCAACATCGCCATTGATGCCCTAATGCGAATTTTGGGCGAGTTTAGCGAACGGATTGATTTTCTCACGCTCAATCAGGTAAATTTACTGCCCTGGTTTCAGGCGGGTATTTCTTTTCTGGCGCTGGCCCTGGTTGTCATGGTGCTGTTTAACGTGCTGCCGTCTACCCGCGTTGCCTGGGGAGATGTCTGGCTGGGCGCGCTGCTAACGGCTCTGCTCTGGGTTCTTCTGCAGCAGCTGATCAGTAACAGTGTGATCAGCCTGGGCAGCCGCTTTCGGTCCTATGGTGTGGTGGGTGGGGTGATGGTGCTGATGCTGTGGATCTACCTCACCAGCCAAATCTTTTTCTTAGGGGGAGAATTCACCTACGTCTACGCTCACATGTTCGGCAGCCGCAAGCACGGCAAGCTAGGACCCCGCCAGCCCCTGGAGACAGGCCCAAAGACCCTGCAAAACCCTCAGGCAAAACCTAGGCCTAAGGCAAACCCTGAGGCGTAGGTAGCCGCCGCTAGCTGAACCGTCCCCGCTGCACCCGGACGGCGTATCGCTGCAGAACCTCCAACACGCTGTCGCGCCGAATGGGTTTGCTGAGGTAGTCATCCATGCCAGCTGCCAGACAGCGCTCTCGATCACCAGCCATTGCGTGGGCCGTCATGGCAATAATGTAAGGCTGGGGCAGGGCCGTTTGCCGAATCTGTTGGGTTGCCTCTAGTCCGTCCATTTCCGGCATCTGCACGTCCATGAACACTACATCGTAAGGCTGGCGGCACACTGACTCTAGCGCCTCTACACCATTGCTGGCCAGGCTAATGCTGGCATACCCTAAGCGCTGCAGCATGTGCTGGGCGACCCGCTGATTGACCAGCACATCATCCACCAGCAGAATCCGCAAAGGATGGGGTTGAACCATCAAGATGCTCACCGCTGCCTGGGCAGGGGCCCGGCTGACAACCGCAGCGGGCGGGCGGATCTGGCTGTCAGTATCGTCCCAAACTTCAGCCTGAATCGTGAAGTAGAAGGTAGATCCCTGCCCCACTTCGCTTTCTACCCAAATGCGGCCTCCCATCATTTCACAGAGGCGTTTACTAATCACCAGCCCCAGGCCGGTGCCGCCAAAGCGCCGGGTGGTGGTGGAATCGGCCTGGCTAAAGGGCTGAAACAGGCAACTGAGCTTGTCTGGGGGAATGCCAATGCCGGTGTCGCGAACCACAAACAGGAGCTCGTAGAGGGTGCGCTGGTCGCTGGCACAGCCTTCACGACGCAAGGGGGCTGGCTCATAGGGGCCGTCGTGCTCGGCGGTTGGGGTCAGCCGGGCACTGCTGACGCTGACCTCAACCTCGCCTTGAGCCGTAAATTTTAGGGCGTTGCCCACTAGATTGACCAGCACTTGCCGCAGGCGGTTGACGTCTCCGTGCAGGTAAACCGGCGTATCGGGCGCGATAGAGTAAACCAGGTTGAGGTTTTTGCGGGTAACCTGGGAGGTCAGCAAATCCAGGGTGTCCTCGATGCAGCTCCGCAGGTTGTAGCGGGAAATCTCAAGGGCCAGCTTGTTTGACTCGATCTTTGAGAAGTCAAGAATGTCGTTGATGATGGTGAGCAAAGACTCGCTGCTGCTCCGGACGGTTTCAACGTACTCTAGCTGGCGCGGGCTCAGGTCGGTTTCGCGCAACAGGTCCGTCATGCCAATGACGGCGTTCATCGGAGTGCGAATTTCGTGGCTCACGATTGCCAGAAACTCGCTCTTGGCCTGGCTAGCTTGGTCGGCGGCTTCCTTGGCCTGCTGTAGCTCTAGGGACTGCTGCTGCAGCCGAGAAAACAGCTCGGCCTGCTGAATGGCCACTGCTAGCTGGGCGCTGATTTGCACTAAAATGCTGGTCTCCGTGTCCATCCAGGGTCGGGGGCCGCTGTTGTGGTAGGCCGCCAGCAGGCCCCAGAGCTGATCCCCCTGGACAATGGGGGCAACTACATAGGCTTTGGCCTGCAGCTGCTCCAGCCAGCTGATGCAGTGGGGTTCTAAGCTAGCTTCGTAGATGTCGTCAACCTGGAGGGCGCGCATGTCGGTGCCCAGTAGGCTGCCTGCCACTGTTTGCAGCAGCTGCTCTGCGATCGCAGTTCGCGCTTGCTCTATCGGCTCGATGACTGGGTGAGTGTTGAGGGTGCCTAACGGTTTGATCGGCAGCAGGGCCTCCCACGCCTGGTCAACGGATTCAGCGGCGACTTGCCCGGTGCCGCTGGGGTTGAACCGGTAGATGATGCTGCGATCGCACCCCAAAACGCGCCTCAGCTCATCCACCGTCGCCTCAAAAATCGTGGCCAGATCGAGGGTCTGGCGCATGCGCTCAACCATGCGAGCGACTGTCTGCTCACGCTCCAGGCTTTGCCGAAGCTGACTCTCTGGTCGCTTGCGTTCGGTAATATCCTGTACCGTGCCAAACAGTCGCAGGGTTCTGCCGGTGGTTGTGTCTTGTACAGCCTGCCCCTTGCCCAGAACGTAGCGCTGTGTCCCATCGGAATGCACTATCCGGCACTCCAGTTCGTAGGTCCCCCCTGACTGCATCAGCCGCTGGACCTCGGCTTCTAGCTGGGGCCGATCCTCAAGTGACGTGTGCTGGAGCGTCTGCTGATAGTCAGGGGCTGGCTGACTTGGGTCTAGGCCATAGATATGAAACATTTCCTCCGACCAGACTACCTCATCTGTCTCTAGATCAAAGGACCAGGTCCCTAGCTGAGCAATGCGCTGGGCCACCGCTAGCGCCTGCTGACTTTCCCGCAGGGCATTCTCGGCGCGTTTACGTTCGGTGATGTCGCGGACGATGACTAAAGCCCGATCTTGACCACAGGGGGCAACCCGCACTTCCTCGTAGCGAAGGTTCTGATCTATCGGCAGGGTTTGCTCAAGGATCTGGGGTTGACCGCTTGCCAGCGCCCTCTGAACCGCTTGGAAATGGTTAGCTGCGACCTCAGCGGGCAGCACCTCAAAGAGGCTTTTGCCGGTGGTGTCAACCGATGGCGGCACCAGATCAGCAAAGCCTGGGGAGACGAACCGATAAATGAAGAGACCTTCCCGGCTAATCAGCGCCATTAGATCGGGGATGGCGCTGAGAATGGCCTGATTTCGCTCCTGGCTATCTTTTAGCGCCTGTTCGGCGCGCTTGTGATCGCTAATGTCCTGCACCTGGCTGACAAAGTACAGCGGCTGCTTCTGCTCATCGAGCAGCAGGGAAACGCTGAGCATGCCCCAAACGATCTGTCCTTCTCGGTGAAGGTAGCGCTTTTCTAGCCGGAAGAAAGACTGCTCACCTCGCAGCAGCCGCTGAACCTGCTCCGCTTCTTGACCGAGATCGTCTGGGCAGGTGATCTCAGAGACTCGCCGCCCTGGCAGTTCGGTTGGGGCATAGCCCAGCATGTCGGCCAGCGCATGGTTTACCTGAAGCAGGTAGCCATTCAAGTCAACAATGGCTATGCCAACCGCCGAATCTTCAAACACCCGGCGGAACCGTTCCTCGCTCTCCCGCAGGGAAGTTTCGGCCTGTTTGAGATCGCTAATCTCCCGGCTAATACCCAGTACGTAGGTTTGGCCGTCTAGCTCGATCAGGTCACACGACAGCAGGGACGTGATCACCGTGCCGTCAAAGGTGCGCCAGTGAAATTCAAAGTTTCGCACCCAGCCCTGGGTCTGAAGCTGCGCCGCAATGGCTTCAAGCTCAACAGGATTGGCGGGCAGATTTAAGGCCTGGGCTGTCTGCCCTACAACAGCTTCGCGAGGATAGCCCGTAATTCGCAGGAAGCTATCGTTGACTTCGACGAAGCAGCCATCGTCGAGCGCTGAAATCGAAATCGGATCAGGGCTGCTACGAAAAATGTGGGCAAATCGAGCTTCCGAGGACTGCAGCGCTGCCTGGGTCTGTTTGAGGGTTAGCCGCAGCTGCTTCGCCATCTTGTTAAGGGCTTGGGCCATCTGGTGCAGCTCGTTGATGGGCGAAGTTTCCGGCAGCGCTGGTTCCAAATCTCCGGCGGCCACTGCCTCAGCGGCGCTGCTTAGGCGTTTCAGCCACTGACTGAGGCGCTGTGCGATCGCAAGCCCCAACAGCGCCGCCAGGCCCACTGCCGCTGCACCCAGCCCCACTATCCGCCGCACGTCGCGCCAGCCAGCTTCCATAAACTCGCTTTGGGGAACGACCGTGACAATCCACCAGTCCAAAGTCTCCGAGGCTGAATAGTGACTTAGCGCTAGGCGATAGGTGTCTCTGCCTTTTTTAAAGGTTAAAAGTGTCTCTGAGGATGAGCCTATAGAGGTCGCTGACGGTCGTGTTGCCTCAATCAGCGGCAGTTTCTCTGCCAGAAAGACCGCCGCTGCCTGGATGAGCGGATCTTGGCTGGCAACTGCCTTAACGCGGTGAACTTCAAGGTCGAGCTGGCTAGTGCTTGAGGTTTGCTCACCCTGGATCAGCGCCTCTGCCGAAGAAGTTGCCACCAAATAGCCCTGTCCATCCAAAACAAACGCTTGCCCTGCTTGTCCAGCGGCCACCTGCGCTAAAGCAGCCCCGATTGCCGTTAAATAGACACTGGCCTGCAGCGTTCCCAGTAACCGCTGCTGGCTGTCGAAAAAGGGCTCACTGTAGGATGCAATCAATGCCGGAACTGGCGATCCACCCTCGGATAACAGAAGCTGCCACTCAGGCTTGCTTCGCCTGACAAGGTTCTGATAAATCGGCTGATCTGTCGGGCTTGAGGAAGCTGTATGGGTTAAAGCGACGTGCCAGAGCGGCTGGTCGGGCTGATCGGCTGTGGAGGTTCTCAGCGTGTTTGTCCCAACTCCTAACCGCTGCACAGATAAGCCACTAGGAACGGCATACCCTAGCCTGCCAGCCTGGCTTTGATTAAGGGTTATCGCTACCGATTCAAGCTGGGGAATGGCCTGGAGCTGCCCCGTAAATAGGGTCTCTAAAGCGGCAGCGTCCCCAAAATCAACTGCACCCTGCAGCAGCTCCAGGCTGAGCTGCACCACCGTTTGAGGTTCCTGCAGCAGCGCCTCAACGGTTTGCTCAACTTGGGCGGTCGTTGCTTGGGCCAACTGGCCGGCCAGTTCTGCTGCCGCCTGTTCGCCCTTGCGGTAGGACAGGTAGCCCGCTGCTCCCGCTATCCCCAAAGGCGGCAGGACGATCATTAAGGTTAACAGCCACCTTAACGGAATTTTCCGAGCACGAGGGGATAGGGGTAAGAGAAAAGTTACCACCGAAAATGCTGTACCTATCTGGCGTTACAAATCATACTATCGGTACTAAAGCCGGGCTAATAAAGCCAAATCGCGCAATTTTTTGGCAAGCTCAAACGTCTTGCCAATTTTCTCAAGATTTGGGTTCTCGAGACCTGGGCAGCTGTTGACGCACAAAGGGTAGCCTTTGGCCTCAACTAGTGTGCCAACACACCAGAGCCAAAGGAGCCTAGTCGGGCTGCCCCCGGGCTTTTTTGAACCAACCTCAGGGGGTTGCGAAATATTGCCGTCTCCCATGGGTACTCCCATCCTCCCTTACCGTTAAAGCCTAGGCATCAGATAGGGTCGAGGAGGCTACGGTTGTTTGAAGCGGTTGAACTAGGTCAGAAACTCTCTAAGGACAACTATAAACAAGTTGTTCCACAGTTGCGGGTCGATCTGGTCAATGCCCAGTACGAATTGCGGCAGGCCAGCTTTCCAGTCATCATTTTAATTTTGGGAGATGACCGCCACGCCTGCAACGCCGTTCTAAACAGCCTGATGGAGTGGATGGATGCCCGCTACATCGAAACCTTCTACTTTGGCCGACCTAGCCAGGAAGAGCAGCAGCGGCCGCGCTTTTGGCGGTACTGGTATGGCCTGCCGCCCCAGGGAAAAATCGGCATTTTTATGGGAGCTTGGGCAGCTAGCGCTCTGGCTGAGCGGGTTCGAGAGGACATTAGCAAAGCTGAGTTTGAGCAGCGCTGCCAGCACATTCGGCGCTTTGAGCAGGCACTGGCCGACGATGGGGCGCTGATCCTCAAGTTTTGGCTGCACCTGCCCAAAGCCATCCACGAACAGCACCGCAAAAAAAGCGCCCACGGGGGTTGGACAGACGATCGCACCTGGGCCATCTACGAGAATTATGATGCTGCCCTGCGGGTCGGCGAGCAGCTGGTGCGGCT
>JACVRP010000644.1 GCA_014534385.1 Cyanobacteria bacterium Co-bin13 | reverse complement strand
TTTTCCAGCCGGAATGCTTATGTCAGACGCCGTCACCGTCACTGTAAAACTCTTTGCTGCCTATCAGGAGGCCTACGGCCAGCCCGAGATTGAGCTAACCTTTCCGGCTGGAACGGCAGTGGAGGCAGTGTGCGATCGCATTCTCATCGACCATCCCGAGCTAGAGCAGTGGCGGCCTCTGACCCGCTTTGGCGTTAACCTGCAATTTGTCGAACCCAATACCCCTTTGCAGAACGGAGATGAGGTCGTGCTGATTCCCCCCGTCAGCGGTGGTTAGGCTAGCCGCTCTCTCCCGCCCATCCACCCATCTACCCATAATTACCCCAGCACCCAAACCTAGCTCAGCGAAAAGATCTCCTCTGCCGAGGTCGGGTGAATGGCAATCGTCTCAGTCAGCTCCGACAAAGTCAGCCCCCGACGCAGCGCCGGAATTAGGCCTTGAACAATTTCGGCAGAGGCATCGCTTACCACGTGCAGGCCCAAAATTTCTTGGGAGCCCTTGGCCACCACCAGCTTGATCAGCGCCTCAGGCTTTTGACTGGTGAGCTTGTAGTTCAGCGGCACAAAGGTATGGCAGTGAACTTCAACGGGTTCATGCTCTTGCGCCTCGGCTTCACTCCAGCCGACGCTGGCAATCTCTGGGAAACAGAAGACCGCTGAGGGCACCCAACGGTAAGGCACCTCAGCAGGCTCTGAGCCAAACAAAGTCTTAGCAGCAGCCGTTCCCTCAGCTTTGGCAACTGGAGTCAAAGGCTTGCGGTTAGTGCAGTCTCCTACCGCAAGAATAGAGGGTTGGGACGTGCGGCTATGGGCATCGACTGCGATCGCACCCTCTTCTACCGTCACCCCTGCCTTGTCCAGATCCAGCCGGCTCAGGTCAGGCTTACGGCCTAACGCCAGCAGCACCACATCCGTCGTAATTGCATCCGAAGACGCCCCAGAGAGGCACACCTTTTTCTTCTGTCCCTGAGGCTCAATTGAGCTGAGGGCCGTTTCAGGCAGCAGGTTCAAGCCCTGGTCAATTAGGCCCTGGTGTACCTGTTCCCGCAACGTCTGGTCAAACCCCTCCAGCACCAGGGCATGCTTGTCAGCCAGCGTCACCTGACAGCCCAACAGATTAAACAGACAGCCAAACTCCACGCCAATGTAGCCACCCCCAACAATTACCCACCGCTGGGGCAGCTCCGGCAGCTGAAAGATGTCCCGAGAGGTTAGCCCGCAGTCAATCCCTGGCAGATCGGGCAAAACCGGCTTAGCGCCCACCGCAATGATCACCTTATCTGCCGTGACCTGCTGCTCACCCACCAAAAGACAGTGCTCGTCAACAAAGCGCACTTCATGAGGCAAAACAGTGACTCCAGCTTTCTCCAGTCCCTTCGCCTGAGACTGCTGCAGCTGCTTCAGTTCTCCCTGAATCGCATCTCTCAAAGTCGGCCAGTCAAACTCGCCCGCCAGGTTCTTCCAGCCGTAGTGCTTGGCCTGCTGCTGCTGCCGCACAAAGTCAGCTGCATACACCAGAAATTTCTTGGGAATGCAGCCTCGGTTAACGCAGGTGCCGCCTAAAGGGCCGGGATCTGCGATCGCAACCCGAGCCCCCAGCCGCGCCGCCGTCTTCGCTGCAGACAACCCCGCCGAGCCCGCCCCAATCACCAGCAAGTCATAGTCAAACGCCATAAGTGCCCATCTGTTTGAACCCGAACAGGCTGCTGCTCAATGCGCCTGATCCCTGTTCAGTCTAGAAAGGGTTTTGTAACATTCTGCTCTGTCGATTGGTTGAACTTGAGAGAAGGTAGAGGGCAGGAGGAATTTTCTCTCCGCGTCCCCGTGTCTCCGCGT
>JACVRP010000436.1 GCA_014534385.1 Cyanobacteria bacterium Co-bin13 | reverse complement strand
GAGAGGAGCCATGCGATCGCAAGCAGCTGCAGCGACACCTGAAACCGCTGGCCGATCACCTGCAGCACCGGCTGGTTAAACACCATTGAGGTGCCCCAGTTGCCCCGAATGATTTGCCCAAACCAGTCCCCAAAGCGGACAATCATCGGCTGATCCAGTCCCCAGCGCTGGGCGATTAACTCTCGCTGGGCGGCACTAATTTGCAGCATGTCGGCTCCGACATAGGCCCGCACTGGGTCAATCGGCGATAGGCTCATCAGGCCAAAGGTCAGCACCGCCACGGCGGCCAGCAGCAGCGCCAGCCGCACCAGCTTGTAGCTAAAAAACAGCAGAATTGGCCTTAGCTGCATGTCCACGTCCAGCTAGCGATGTTGGCAGTGATGGGCCAGCCGTGGCCGTGGGGCTCAACCTGAGGTTGGCCGATATCCAGACAGTCGCTGACAAAGTAGGTGTGGTCAAGGTTCACCAGCCAGGCCCAGGCAGCGTCGCCCTTGGCGGTAAAGCCCTGCTCCCCATCCCACTGAGCGGCTCTCCAAAATGCGATCGCTTCTGCCTCCGAAGGCGCACCCATGGCCAAATCCAGCGTTCGGTCAATGGCCTGGTTAGCGTAGTAGCCCGCGTTGTAGAAGTCACCCTGGGCCGCTTGGCTGTGGTAGAGGTTGTACATCTCCGTCTGGTCGTGGCTGCCCCAGCCAAACAGCACCACATTGCTGTGTACCAGCGGCTCCATCTCGTCCCAGCTCTTGCCTTCGACATTGGCCTGAATGCCCACCGGCTTCAGCATTTCCGCCACCGATAGCGCCAGGGCCTGACGGGTGCTGTCGCTGGCCGGGTAAAGCAGGGTAAATTCAGCCTTCAGACCGTCTTTCTCAAGCACACCATCGCCGTTGCTGTCGCTCCAGCCCCCCTCTGCCAAGATTTGTCGGGCCAGCTCCGGATTGGCATCCTCGATATTGGCGCTCGGCTCCTCCCAGGCTAGACCGCTCACGGGGCCGTAGGCCGGGGAGCCGTAGCCCTCCAGCACCCCGTCTACTAGCGCCTGCCTGTCCACGGCGTAGTTGACTGCCTGGCGGATAGCGAGATCCGCCGTCACGTCATTGCCCACAGGCTTACCGTCTGGCGTCGTTTTCCCCGTTTGCGCCGGGAAGGGGAACATCAGCCCCCGGTTGTCAACGCTAGCAACGTCGTACAGCGTCATGCCGTCGATGCTCTGGACCGCTAGAGATTGGGGTACGCTGACCACCTGAGCCTGCCCCGCCCTGGCCGCCGCAAAGGCTGCATCTTCCTCGGTAAATAGGAAAACTAACCGCCCAATGCCAGGGGCTTCGCCGTAGTAGTTAGGGTTTGCTTCAACGATGAGCTGCTGCCCCTCGTCCCACTGCACCAGCTGGTAGGGACCAGAGCCAATCGGGTTGCGGGCATAGTCGGGGCCGTGGGCGTGTTCTGGCACGATGCCCACGGTGATCAGGCGGTTCACAAAAGTGCTTTGGGGCTGCTTGAGCCGCAGCTCTACCGTGTAGTCGTCGGTGGCTACAGCTTCTTCCAACACCGTCACATCGGTCAGGCCGCCGCTTTCTGCCGCCTTGTTGAAGGTGTAGGCGACATCCGCTGCCGTTAGCGGCTCCCCATCGGAGAACTGAGCGTCCTCACGAATCGTCACCGTCCAGGTTCTGCCGTCTTCGCTGACGCGGTAGTCCGTCGCCAAATCATTGACGATTTCAAGGTTTTCGTCGCGCCGCAGCAAAGTGCTCTGGAACAGGGGCGAACCGTAGCGCCCCCAGCCCAATGTGGGATCGTAGCCCTCCTCGCTCTCTCCCCCGATTGCCAAAACAATCTGCTCAGCAGAGCCCGTTGTGGCTGGGGCGGAAGCACTCGGTTCAGAGGCGTTGGGTCCACATCCGGTCAAGATTTGCCCCAACAGGAGCACCCCCATAGACCAGGCGGGCACTTTGAAACTTAACGTCATAGCCTGCACCATCAGTCGGATCACAAAGTAATCCCCTTCTCCGACCAGGCGTTATGTATTCTGGGCGACGAAAAGGGTTTTACGACTTTTGAGGCTATCACTACCTCTCTGGCTCAACAATCCGGGGGTAAGGGATAAAAGACGAAAGAGAATTTTAAGTTTACAAACCTGATAGAACTCAATCTATGGCGCGCATAGAGTGAAGTGCGGGCATTAGCGGGCTACCGGTATCTGCTATCTCAACAACAAAACTCGGGCAGCGTTTAGGGCTATGAAGTGATTGAGCACGAGCCGATGACCACCACTTTTTTGCCTGATAAGCAGATGGCCCTAATTAGTCATTGCGAGCAAAGCGCTAGCGAAGCCATGCCCGAAGGGCTATAGCAATCCTTGTAAAGCGGCTACCACAGGAAGATTGCCGCGCTTCGCTCGCAATGACAGCGACGTTTAATTAATTTAGGTCACGTACTTAACGGCTGAAGCAGGATGGGTTTCCTGCCTGAAAACGATGTAACCCATCCTGCAACGTTGCTGGTTTAGTTGGGCGCTATCACCACCGGGGCGGTAGTCCTGCAGATTTGCACATGGCATTTTCAGCGGCTTTCCAGGCTTCCAGCTCGGCGGCTTCTGCCTTCTGCTCCATGTCGTGCTTAAACAGTTGAATGGCAATGTCGCCCCACATTACAGACAATTCAAGGACGTGCATTCCAGAAACCCGAATCTCTACAGCCTCGTACCCGAGCTGTTGGTACTCCTTCAGCAGCACTTCTAGCTGATAGGGGTCAAAATAGGTCCATTCCTCAGGGGTCAACAGAATAACTGCGGTTGATTGACTCATTGTTTGCTCCGGTTGCTCAGCTGGCCTTGAAGGTCTGGCAGGTACCTCTTAATAATGGCAACTCCAGCAGCATTCTGGAAGGTCGTTGGACTGCCAGCACTAAGCTTTGGCATTTAACCAAAGTTTGAGCAGGCCCTCGACCGATGGCACCGCATGGGCCCAGGCCAGTTCATAGCTAAGTTCGAATAGCGGCTTGAGTTCTAGGATAGAAACGCCTGGATAGGTCAGACCGGGCACGACGGGTGCATGGCCGACTCCAACCCCGCTAGCGACCATTGCTAAGGTGTCAGCCATGGTTGAGACATCAATTGCGATCGCAGGTTCAAAGCCCGCCTCAGCGGTGTATCGGCGGTAGGTGTCGTAAATAATGGGCTGACGATCGCGGTCAGGCAGGATGATGGGGTAGCCCGCCAGGTCGGTTAAGCTCACGGGCTCTTTCTTTTCGAGTTCGTGGCCCGATTGAACCAGCACCGCCATCGGCACCGTGCCGAGATGCTGACGATACAGCCCGGCGGGGATTGAGACATCCCATGCGATCGCAACATCGATCTCCCCGTTGGCCAG
>JACVRP010000185.1 GCA_014534385.1 Cyanobacteria bacterium Co-bin13 | reverse complement strand
CGGCATTCTTACTGTTGTTGGCTTTGTCGCCTATTTTCAAGACAACCCAACTCTGAACCTGGCTGGATTTTTCTACGGTATTCCGGTGCTGTTGGGAGGGCTAGCCCTACGAGCTTCCGAACTGAAGCCAGTGCCCTACTCACAGCCCCTGTCTGATACAGTTCTCAAACTGCGGGAGGAGCAGGCCACCCCGACCCAAAACCAGGTCCGTAAAGATATCACCCGCTTTCGCTATGGTCAGGAAGCCCACCTTGATGAAGTCCTTGAGCGCCTAGGCCTTAGCCCTTCTGGAGACTGCCCGGAGCTAGTCGGTGTCCGCGAGGAAGCTATCGACGGTGCCTACGCCCTGATTCTAGAGTTCAACTCCGAAACCGTTCCTTTCACAACCTGGCAGGCGAAGCAGGATAAGATTGAGCGATTCTTCGGCCCCAACGTTCGCGCCAGCCTAACCGAACTTGCAGAAGATCGAGTTGAGCTAGCCCTGATTGCACAGCCTGAGCCAGCAGTGGTGCAGTGTTAGTTTTGAGGCATAGGAGGGGCGGGGGAGCAGGGGGGCCAGAGAGCAACAGAACAGCTTCTCCATCTCCCCCACCCTCCCCATCTTTCCATCGTCCCCGCGTCTCCCTTGCTCCCCGTCTCCCTTGCTCCCCTGCTCCTCAATTACCCTGGCGAACATACTCCAAAATCCCCTCTGCGATCGCACGGCCCATGCGCGCCTGCCAGCTAGGATTAGCTAGCTGAGGGGCGTCAACCGCTCCGGTGACAAACCCCGTTTCGATCAGCACTGCGGGCATAGAGGTGCGCCGCAGCACGTAGAAGCGGGCCTGGCGTGTGCCGCGATCGCCCATGCCTGTGAGGCTGATGACTCGGGGATGTAAAACCTGGGCAAATCTAGCTCCCATGTCGGAGTAGTAGTAGGTCTCTAGCCCATTCACCTCAGGTCGGTCCATACTGATGGCGTTGGCGTGGATGCTGACAAACAGGCTGGCGTTAACCTGCTCAGCCATGTCTACCCGAGGCTGTAGGTCGATTTCTTCGTCCCCCCGGCGGGTCAGCACCACTGCGATGCCTTGGGCCTGTAGCGCTGCCGCTACCTGCTGGGTAACTGCCATGACGACCTGCTTTTCCTGTAGTCCGCCGATCCCGACTGCACCTGGATCTGCGCCACCGTGACCGGGATCAAGCACCACGACTGTCTGACCTTGGGGGATGGCCCGAGGAGGCTGGCCTGGAGTCGGGGAATTAATCGGCGGTAGCGTCAGCGGTTGGGGGTTGGAGGGAGCCGGGCGACCCACCGGCGGTATGGCGGGAGTGGCTGGGCCAATGGGCGGCAGCGTAATGGGTCTAGCGGAGGGCGCTGACTGCGGCGGCGCGACGGCCTGGCCGGGAGCTGCTCCTGCAGGCAGCAGCACAATTCCACCCTGGCGAATCGGCGTAACCTGCCAATCTGGGGCATTGGCATCAAGGCTAAGAATGATGCGAACCGCAGGCGGGGTGGTGCCAAACTGGGTCAGGCTCCAGGCGCTGACTCCATATTGGTTGCTGGGTAGGGGTTGGCCACTCAGGGTGCTAGCAAGCTGGGCGTTGAGCACATCGACCACCAGCTGGCGAGACTGGTTGCGATCGCGCACCCGATACACCTGCACCTGAGGCGCAGATCCCCCCGTTTGAATAAAAAAGCCATTGGGCGTGGTCACAACGCTCTGCAGCTGAGTGGAAGCAGCCGGTACATAGGCTGTCTCGGTTTGCTTAGGCTGAGCTGTCGCAGGGGGGACTGCGGTTTCCTTCAAAAAACCCGTAAACGAACCTGCTTGTGGGTCGTTTTGAGGGCCCAGTTGAGAGCCAATCTGAGCGCTGGCCAATGGGCCAAACTGGGGCAGATAAACCCCTACGGCCCCTGGCACGGCAGGCACTCCGGGCGGCCTCAGCGGCGAGGGTGGACGAATTTCCGGCGGTGGTGGACAGACGCACTGGGCTGAGCTGCATCGGGCAACTGCACTACCCACTGCTGAGACGTCACCCCCCAAACCTGAATCTGCTGTGGCTGCACAGCGTATTCCGGGTTCAGCTCCAAAATCATCCGAGTTGCCTGATCCCCAGCCTGTTCTAGCCTGACTTCTCGCACGGCTCCGCCAATCATCTGGTTTGCCGGGACCTGCTCAGAGGAGATGCCCGGCAACTCCACGACCAGCCGATGCGGATTTGACAGCAGTCGGGCCCGAGGCTGAACGCTGCTGTCCGTGGTAAACGTCAATCGATTTTGGCTGGCATCAAACTGCCAGGATTGAAGCTGGGCCGCTTTGGCCGGTACGCCAACAGCGCAAACTCCAGCCACGCCCATTAGGCTTGCGATTAGCCGATTCAGCCGCACCCGCAGGGTTCCTCACGCACACAGTAGAATTCGGTCGCCATTGGCTGCAAAACTGCCGTATACTACCGAATCGGCCTTGATATTAGCTCAATATGGCAGAAACATTACCGCTCTATCTCTTCAAGGGCTTTAGGCACAGCCGCCGTTAAGACTTCATGGCCCGTTGCGGTCACTAAAACATCGTCCTCAATGCGAATGCCAATGCCCCGCCAGCGATCATCGACCTGGGGTTGCCCCTCTACCGGCTCGTAGTTAGGAGCCACGTAAATGCCGGGCTCTACCGTAACCACATTGCCCGGCTCAAAGGGTTTCCAGGTCTTGTCGGGGTTGCGCAGCGTACCTACGTCGTGGACATCAAGGCCCAAAAAATGCCCCGTCCCGTGCATGAAGAACGCCTTGTGCTTCTTCTCCTCGATCAAGGTGTCTACTTCACCCGCTAGCAGACCCAGCTCGACCAACCCTTCGGTAATGACGCGGGTTGCAGCATCGTGAAACTCGTTAAACGGTCTGCCGGGCTGCACCTTTTCGATGGCCTGAAGCTGCGACTCCAGCACCAGTTCGTACAAGATGCGCTGTTCGTCGGTAAACCGCTCTCCAACTGGAAAGGTGCGGGTGATGTCAGCGTTGTAATACTCGTAGGCGCAGCCGGCATCAATCAGCAGCAGGTCGCCGGCCTGCATCTGCCGATTGTTTTCGATGTAGTGGAGAATGCAGGCGTTGACCCCTGAGGCCACAATCGAAGGATAGGCCGGACCCATTGCCCCTTCCAGCCGGAACAGGTGCTCCATCTCTGCCTGAATCTCGTACTCATAGCGCCCAGGTTGGGTAACAGCGCGGGCGTGGTTATGGGCTTTGGCGGAAATTGCGATCGCACGCCGCATCAGCTCCAGTTCCTCTGCCGACTTAATCCGCCGCATCTGCTGCAGCAGCAGGCGCGAGTCGGCAATGGCTACCGGGCCAGTGCCCCGCTTGGTGTAAGTCGCCAACAGCCGCTGCCAGTACCTAAGAATGCGGTTGTTCAGCCCCTCGTCGTGGCCAAAGTGGTAGTAGAGCTGATCGGCCTTTTCCAGGTATTTGGGCAGGTGCTCGTCGAGCTCCCCAATAGGATAGACCTGATCGGCCCCATAGCGCTCCTTGGCCTCGTCTACCCCTACCCGGTAGCCTGACCAAATCTCCTTTTCCTTATCCTTGGGCCGCACAAACAGCACAAAACGATGCTCCTCGTGGTGGGGCGCTAAGACCGCCACAGCCTGAGGCTCGTTAAAGCCAGTCAGGTAGTAAAAATCGCTGTCCTGGCGGAAGGGATGCTCAACATCGTTGTGCATGACCGCCATAGGAGCGCTGGCAAAGACGGCAGTGGCGCTGCCCATTTGGGCCATTAACTGTTCGCGGCGCTGTGGGTAGGGGCTAGACATGGGACCACTTCACCAAATGTATCGACTAAACGAGTTAACCAAAGGAGTAATTCATCACCTGAATTCTCATGCCTTCAGTCGGCAAACTGGCAGGCTGTAGAGCTACCGTATCGCCATTAGCGCGGGCAATCGGTGTTCCCTGCATCAGCTGCAAAAAGTCATCCAGGGCAGTGATGTCGCAGCTCTCGGCATCGGCTGCTTGGGTGCGGTACTGGGTGGGAATGACCAGCTTGGGCCTGAGCGTTTGAATAGCGCGCACGGCTTCTTCCGCCGTGTAGGCTTTGGGCCCACCGCCCACCGGGATCATCAGCACGTCGGGCCGCCCCAGCAAAATTTGCTCCTCAACATCTACCGGGGCTGCTGCGCCGCCCATGTGCACCAGGTTGAGGCCGCCCTGGTTCCACTTCCAAATAACGTTGGTGCCAAATCGCCGCCCGCCTTGCCGGTCGTGGGCTACAGGAATGCCCTGGACCTGCATGTTGGTGAAGCCGTAGGTGCCTGGCTCAGCCAGCACCCGAGGATCGCCAGGCACATCTTGCAGGTAGCCTTCATCAAACAGCCGACTACTAATCATGACCAGATCGGCCTGCACGTTAGGTGGACGGTACCCAGCAGTACAGCCAATTCGGCGAAAGGGGTTGACCAAAATTCTGCGGCCATCCCCTGTGAACAGAAAACAGGTGTGCCCCAGCCACCGCACGGTCACGCCAGCAGTTTGGGCCTGGACGCCTTGCCAGTTGGAAAGAGCCCCCATCCCCAGCGTTGTGAAAAGTCCCGTTCCTGCGTATTGCAACAGCCGTCGGCGCTTCATACCCACTCTCCTTGCCCTTAATGCAACCACACCACTGCAATCAAGCCTGTGGCCGGAGCACATCTGCCCAACGACCTCTTCCTGCATTTGATTGCATCCCCTACTCTAGCGCCCGACTTGACCCTTTGGAGCAGACTGAGTGCCGGAAAGTTTAGCGCACGCTGGCCGGAACAGGCGGCGACAGCGGCACCAGGAAGTTTTGCAGGAGCTGTTTACCCGCCACTGTTAGCACGCTTTCAGGGTGGAACTGGACCCCCTGAATATGGGGATACTGGCGATGGCGCACACCCATAATGGTGCCATCGTCAACCCAGGCCGTAATCTCTAGAACATCGGGGCAGCTAGCCCGATCGATCACCAGGCTGTGGTAACGAGTCGCCTGAAAAGGATTGTCTAGCCCCGCAAAGACCCCTGCGCCTGTGTGGTGAATCAGGGAAGTTTTGCCGTGCATCAGCTCTGCAGCTGAGGTGACGGTGCCGCCAAAAACCTGCCCCATGCTCTGGTGACCCAGGCAGACCCCCAAAATTGGAGTTGTCGGTCCCAGGTCCCGAATCACGTCGAGGGAAATACCGGCATCTTCAGGGCGACCGGGGCCGGGAGAGATCACGATGCCGTCGGGCTTAAGATCAGCTACCTGCTGCACCGTGACCTGATCATTTCGAAAGACCTGAATCTCTTCGGCGACCGGCAGCTGCTGACCAAGTTCGCCCAGGTACTGCACCAGGTTATAGGTAAAGCTATCGTAGTTGTCGATGACAATGATCATGGGGTTTGGGGTCTCAAGCCCGTAAAGCGGCCCACAGGGGCGGGAACAGAAGACAAGTTGCCACCAAAACGGCAATCAAGGCTGAAATCAGCACAGCGGCAGCGGCACAATCCTTAGCGATCTTAGCGAGTTCGTGGTAAGTCTGCTGCACCGTCAGATCCACCACAGATTCTAGGGCGGTGTTAACCAGCTCCATGGTCAGTACTGCACCACAGGTCAAACTAATAACGGCCAGCTCTATGGCGCTCAGGTGCAGCCAAATGGCCAGAGAGATGGCTAGAGTGCCGATGGACACGTGGACCCGAAAATTGCGCTGGGTGCGAAAGGCGTAGCTGACCCCTTGCCAGGCATATTTGAAGCTGACTAACAGGTTGCTGGCAACCTGTAGGGAGAGGGTGCGATCCACGCGAGCCGTTAAGTCCTGGAGCGAATCCTGGGAAATGGGCTGAATATCTTCGCGGGATGTTGACATAGGAAGACACCTGGGAGGAAGCAGACGGTGAAACCGCCAAGTCAGTAGAGAGGCCTGGGAGCGACCCCAAGCTGATGCAGGGAGAGCGTGTACTGTAGTGGCAGAACCGCTACGGAAGGCCGTAATCTGCCCTTTTCAGTCCAACTCTAGGTTCAGATGCAGGGCTGGATGTTGTTAGTGCCAATCTAACTTGATTTTTTATCCATCACCCCGATATCGCCCAGGAGATCGGCCTGCTTTTCCAGCATCTTTATCAAACTTTCATCGTCTGGATGGTCCCACCCTAGCAGATGAAGAAAGCCATGGACGCTGAGCCAGATCGCTTCATGCCGGAGAGAATGACCCTGTTCGGCAGCCTGCCGCTGGGCAGTATCTAGGGAGATAATAATGTCTCCCAGGTAGAGCGGTTCTGTCTGTAGCAAATCCTGCACCTGGGGCGATGTATCTTCTAGGGCGGCGAAGGCGAGTACGTCGGTGGGTTTGTCCTGTTGACGGTAGGTGGCATTGAGCTGCTGCATGGCGGCATCGTCGGTGAATTGCAGGCCGACCTCGTAGCAGTCAATGGGCGAGGCGTTAACCTGCAGGGCCTCTAGCCAGGCGGTAAACCAGTGCTGCCACTCGGCATCGGTGGCAATGGGCTCGGTGGCCAGGGTCAAAGCCTCATCCTGGGGAGCCAGGGCCGCCAGCGGGTGGTTCACGGCCACCATCACCTCGATTTGCCGCTGGGTAGTGGTCTGTAGGGGCTGGGAAGGCATAGATCTACCGCGTTAGGTAAGCTAGTCCTACCAGCAGGCCCAGCAGGCCGGTTACGGTCAGCGCAAAGTGGGTGAGGGACTTGCCGCCTTTACGCACCATATTTCTCATGGCCAGCTTGACGTAGCTGGGAGGGGGCTCTGGGGGCTGGGCAGTCGGGGCCTCAGGTTCAGCGGTAGAGGGTTCGAGAATAGGGTCACTCATAGCCAGATCCAACGGGTTCTCTTTCCACTTTACAAGGTGTTACAGGTGAGGCGAGGGGCGTTTCGGCTCTGTTAGACCGACTGCTCCTGCACTACCTGGTTCTCCTGGCGCAGATATGCCTGAATAAAGGCATCCAGCTCTCCGGCCATGACGTCTTCAATGGCAGTGGTCTCTACCCCGGTTCGCAGATCTTTGACCATTTGGTAGGGGTGAAACACGTAGTTGCGGATCTGGTTGCCCCAGGCAGCTTCTACCATGTCGCCCCGGATCTCTGCGATCGCCTTGGCCTGCTGCTCTTGGGCAATGATCAGCAGCTTGGCCTTGAGGATGGCCATTGCTTTTTCTTTGTTTTGGAGTTGCGATCGCTCCTGAGTACACCGCACTGAAATCCCTGTCGGCAGGTGGGTAATTCGCACGGCAGTCTCTACCTTGTTGACGTTCTGCCCGCCTGCTCCACCGGATCGAGAAGTCTTGATCTCCAGGTCCTTTTCAGGAATCTCTAGATCAATCGACTGATCTAGAAT
>JACVRP010000387.1 GCA_014534385.1 Cyanobacteria bacterium Co-bin13 | reverse complement strand
GACCATGCCCAGGGTCAAGATAAACAGGAGCGGCCAGGTGCGCGTCTCTAGCGTTTGCCGCAGGTCGGGCTGGGTTGTGGGCACCGGCAGCGGCAGCACCGCCAGGATAAACACCAGGCCATAGGCCAACAGCCCAAAGAGAGGCAGCGGCAGCCCAAAGACCGTAGCGTAGGGGCTATTAAGAACGCGATCGCACCCTTCTACCGGACACGCCACGGCGTTGCCCGTGAGCTTAGACCAGGTGAGGTAGCTCGTCTCTAAAATGCCAAGCCCCGCAATGCCTGCGATCAGCCGACGAGACCAGCGATGAATCCACAGCGTTTCCTGACGGCGACGTGCCATAGAGTCCCGTAATATCCCTTAAATTCACAGCAAGCAGGACAGTTAATGCCTGTCCTGCTCTATCTTAAACGCTCTGAATTGGGCTTTTAAGGAAACTGGCGGGGGGATTTGGAGATCACCATAGAGGGCATGGAGGGCATTTCCTCGGGCTGGGCCAGGCTTTCCTGCATCGTTTCGACAAATTGGCTGACTCGGTTCGGGTCGATCGGCTGTTCGATCTGGCCGCGACGCTTCAGGGAGCTGGCCACAATCACGCCGTCTGCTGCTCGCATTAGCTGGCCAACATTTTCTGAGGTTGCGCCGCTGCCAATAAAGACGGGCCGATCCTTGGCCGCCGCGCGGGCCAGCTCCAGATCTTCTAAGCTGGGCGGGCTGCCCGTGGCCCAGCCCGACAAAATTACGCCATCGGCCAGGCCCCGCTCCAGGGTTTCCTGAACGGCGGTAGTCAGATTGGGTGAACCTAGGGGACGGGCGTGCTTTACCAGCACATCCGCCAAAATCTTGACGTCACAGCCCAGCTCCCGGCGATAGCGCAGCAGCTCATGGGCACAGCCTTCGATCAGCCCCTGGTCAGTGGCCATTACCCCGGTCAGCACATTCACCCGAATAAAGCTGGCCCCGACATTGGCGGCAATTGCGATCGCGCTGCGCCCATCATTACGCAGCACGTTTACCCCAATCGGCAGCGTTACCAGGTGCTTTAAGCGGTGCACAATCAGGCTCATGGCGCTGACTACCGCCGGATCAACCTGCCCTTTTGTAAAAGGAGCATCAAAAAAGTTCTCAACCATAATGCCGTGCACCCCTCCAGAGGCCAGTGCGGTTGCCTCTTGCTCGGCCCGATCAATGACCGTCTGCAGGCTGCCTTGCCAGCGGGGAGACGTCGGCAGGGGTAACAAATGCACGACCCCAATCACCGGATTAGGCGTGTGAAAAATCTCTACTAAGTCCACGGGTGACTCGTCTCGGACCCTCTAAACTGCTTCAAGCAGGACTGTGGATGTTCATCCATCCGTCCCAATCTAGCTTACCAGCATATCAATCCCACCCCGAAGTCACCCCGCTACCAAGACTCAGGCGTGCACGACTCACCTCAGAACCAAAAGGAGTAGAGGTTAACACTCAGCAATTTTGTGTAGATATGTTATATTTTTATTCTGTGTCATTGTTCTCGTCAAAGACCGGGATTTTTCTGCGACTGACGCCTTTACCAATCTCGACTAAGCGCGTCATCTCCCGAAGCCGTATCGTCTGCTGAGTTTTCTCACGTTCGCTGCGTTCTCTCCTTCCCTTTCCCCGGCACTGGCGAATCAGACTACTAACAGTAAGTTCAAAGTCGTTAGTCACCGCTATGGGTCTGAAGCCAACGGTTGCGTTCACTCACCTGGGTTGTGAGAAGAACCGGGTTGATACTGAACATATGTTGGGCCTTTTAGTGAAGGCCGGGTATCAGGTAGATAGTAATGAAGAGGTCGCAGATTACGTTGTTGTAAACACCTGCAGCTTTATTGAAGCAGCCCGAGAGGAGTCTGTCCGTACGCTGGTAGAGCTGGCAGAAGCCGACAAGAAAATTGTCATCACTGGCTGTTTAGCCCAACACTTTCAGGGAGAGCTGCTGGCTGAGATCCCCGAAGCAGTGGCTTTGGTAGGCACAGGGGACTATCACCGAATTGTAGAAGTCATTGAACGGGCCGAGGCCGGAGAGCGCGTCAAAGCCATCTCAGCGCAGACGACCTACATTGCCGATGAAACGGTGCCCCGCTACCGCACGACCACCGAGGGCGTTGCCTATGTGCGGGTTGCAGAAGGCTGTAACTACCGCTGTGCCTTCTGCATCATTCCCCACCTGCGCGGGGATCAGCGTTCTCGGCCGATTGAGTCAATCGTGGCCGAAGCCCATCAGCTAGCGGCAGAAGGGGTCAAAGAAATCGTCTTGATTTCCCAGATCACCACCAACTATGGAGCCGATCTCTATGGTCGACCTCAGCTAGCGGAGCTGCTGCGCGCCCTGGGCGAAGTCAATGTCCCCTGGATCCGGATGCACTATGCCTACCCAACCGGGCTGACGCCAGAGGTTATTCGGGCCATCCAGGAAACGCCCAACGTGCTTCCCTACCTGGATCTGCCGCTGCAGCACTCGCATCCGGAGATGCTGCGGGCCATGAACCGTCCCTGGCAGGGCCGAGTCAACGATGACATTATCTGCCGCATTAAAGAAGCGCTGCCCGACGCAGTGCTGAGAACAACGTTTATTGTCGGCTTTCCGGGTGAAACCGAAGCTCACTTCGAGCACCTGGTGGATTTTGTGCAGCGCCATGAGTTTGACCACGTTGGCGTGTTCACCTTCTCCCCTGAGGAAGGCACCCCAGCCTACGATTTGCCCGATCAGCTGCCCCAATCCGTCAAGGATGAACGCCGAGAAACCCTGATGCTGACCCAGCAGCCGATTTCCCTGCGGCGCAACCAGGCTGAGATTGGCCAGGTGGTGAAAGTGTTGATTGAGCAAGAAAACCCAGCCACGGGTGAGTGTATTGGACGCTCTCCACGCTTTGCACCCGATGTTGACGGGCTGGTTTATGTCACCGGGCAGGCACCCCTAGGTCAGCTTGTACCGGTTCAGATTGAAGCGGCAGATACCTACGACCTGTTTGGCCGCATTGCTATCCCAGCAGTTTAGTTCAGAATTTTCTATCGTCTCGAGGAGTATTCATGACCTTATCTTTTTCTAGTTTGGGCCTATCCGAAGCACGCGTTAACCATCTAACTGCCCTCGGGTTTGATGCTCCCACGCCCATTCAGGCGGAGGCGATTCCTCACCTGCTTTCAGGCCGGGACGTGATTGGTCAGGCTCAAACGGGTACCGGCAAAACCGCTGCCTTTTCCCTGCCCCTGATTGAGCAGGTCGATCCCAACCTGGGCGCGGTGCAGGCCCTCATCCTGACCCCAACGCGGGAACTGGCCGTACAGGTATCTCAAGCTTTTCGTTCGTTCCGCCTGGACCGCAGGCTGCAGGTTCTGCCTGTCTACGGCGGTCAGTCAATTGAGCGGCAGTGCCAGCGCCTGCACAAGGGCACCCAAATTGTAGTGGGCACCCCCGGACGAATTTTGGACCTGCTCAATCGGGGAGCCCTATCCCTGGAAAATCTGGGCTGGCTAGTCTTAGACGAAGCCGATGAGATGCTCAACATGGGCTTTATTCAAGACGTTGAAAAAATCTTGAGCAAAGTGCCAGCGGAGCGCCAAACTGCCTTTTTCTCAGCCACGATGGCTCCTGAGATTCGGGAACTGGCGACCAAGTTTTTGCGATCGCCCGTCACGGTCACCATCAAATCTCCCAAGTCCTCCCCCAAACAGATCCAGCAGGTCGCCTACATCGTGCCTCGCGGCTGGACCAAAGTGCGGGCGCTGCAGCCGATTCTAGAAATGGAAGATCCAGAAGCAGCCCTGATCTTTGTGCGCACCCGTCGCACCGCTGCCGACCTCACCCGTCAGCTGCAGGCGGCTGGGCACAGCGTCGATGAGTACCACGGCGACCTTACCCAGTCTCAGCGAGAGCGGCTGCTGATGCGCTTCCGCCAGCG
>JACVRP010000507.1 GCA_014534385.1 Cyanobacteria bacterium Co-bin13 | reverse complement strand
GTCGGTCACGTTACCAGCGGCACGTTTTCGCCAATCTTGAACTGCAGCATTGCTATGGCCCAGGTCGTACCAGAATTCGCTATACCGGGCACCGGGCTAGAAGTTGGCTTTATGGATGGCCTCAAGCGACGGGTCAGGGCAACGGTTGGGCCACTCGCTGCTTATGACCCTACCAAAAGCCGAGTCCGAGCCTGATAGCTACTTTTGCAGCGAAGACGGCACTGGTTACAGCTAAACATCCCCTACAAAGGACAATCCCATGAAAATAGTCATCATCGGCGCAAGCGGAACGATTGGTGCAGAAGTGGTAAAGGCGCTATCAGCCCAGCATGAGATTGTTCAGGTGGGGCGCTCCAGCGGCGACTACCAGGTTGACCTAATGGCTAAGGAGTCGATCAAGGCGCTCTTTGAGGCAATCGGTGACTGTGATGCAGTGGTCTCTGCAGCGGGTCAGGCCAAGTTTGGGCCGCTGGAAGCCCTAAGCGATGAAGACTTTCAGTTCAGTCTGAACAGCAAGCTCATGGGTCAGGTCAACCTGGTGCGGGCGGGCTTGCCCTATGTCAGAGACAATGGCTCATTCACGCTAACGACAGGGATACTGGCCCAAACCCCAATGCCGGGAAGTGCCGCCATTAGCCTGGTGAACGCCGGAGTAGAAGGTTTCATGCGGGCAGCAGCGCTGGAAGCTCCGAGAGGAATCCGGGTGAATGTCGTCTCGCCGCCCTGGGTGAGCGAAACGCTAGTAGCAATGGGACAAGATGGCGCGGGCGGACTGCCTGCAGCAGAGGTGGCAAGGGCGTATGTGGAGAGCGTGGAGGGGCAGCGCACGGGTGAGGTGCTGGAGGCCCAACAGTTTGCAGGTTAGGCAATCTGAGTCAGGTTGGGGTAGGCCAGCAGCAAGTCATCGTAGCTCAAGCTATCCCTTGGATCCTGGGGCGTCCAAAGCAGTTCAAAAACCATCATGTAGTCGGCGGTGACTGAACCTAGCCGCTGCAAGGCTGCCTGCAAATCGTTTGCAGAGTAAATCGGCTTGTTGACCAGAGGCTGGTCATGGGCGGTGCCGATTAGAAGAGTGACGACGATGTAGGCAGAAGGATCGGCGTCTGCGCGAGGCGTATAGTCCATGCGACGAACGCCGCCGCCGGTATTGCTCAGGGTTTCTCGTTTGACTTTGCTGCGCTCTGCAATGGAGAGCTGCTCGAAAACTTGGGATGCCTGCTGTCGGCTGTGAACGGTTTGGGTGGTGAGCCGAGCATGGGACCAGTACTCGGGCGATCGCAACAAAGCCAGCACCGTTTCTTGCAGCAGCCGGGTCAGCCCTGGCTTGGTTTCTACATTGGCGCGGGAGGCGAGCTGGGTCAGCTCTGTCTGGATGGTGCGGGCTTCGGCCAGCAGCGCTACCTGGAGCTGGGTGACGGTGATGGTGTCGTTGGTCAACTCGCTAGCGCCTGTGTAGACAGCACCTCCGTAGCGAGAGCCTCGGTAGCCGCCACGGTAAACGGTAGATCCGCCGAAGCTGCCGCCCAGCCGCATCAGGCCGAACAACATGGGCAGCCCGGTAAACCCTAGCACTGCCAGCAGAAACAGCATCCCTAGGCCGCCCCCACCGACCACGGTCGTTGACCCCGGGTACCTGCCATACGGCGCTGGAATGAACACCGGGCCGGTGCGAGGACCATAGTAGCCGCCACCATAGCCACCACCATAGCCGCCACCATAGCCGCCGCCGTAGCCGCCACCAAATCCACCGCCGCCATAACCACCGCCGGGAACGCTGCCTCCAGGGGCAGGCGCTGGTGCGTCGAAAGAGCCGCCACGGGCACGCCCACCGGATACGCCCAGGAAGGTGCTGTCTTCAGCAAGCTCGTTCTGAACAAATCCTTCTTCTATGGGGGCGTCTTGGGGAAAGCTATCTTCAAATACCAGACCAGGCGGCTCCTGCTCAACCTCAGTTGCTTCAGCTCGCCTCTCGACAAAGCCAAAGCTGCTGAGCGCCAGCAACAGGATGGCAAAGAGATGTAGTTTGGGGTGGCGTTTGCGGTGTGATAAGGCGCTTGCCATAGGGGTTCCTCTGCTGGCGCGGGTCATGACAGGGTTGACGACTTTAGGGCGTTGCCGTACTGCACAGAACCACTGTATACAGAGGATTTGAACCCCGATTCTACCGATGGTTTTAGTACCTGGGAGGATTAATTTGCGGCTGAAGCTGCTTAAGGGTCAGAGGTTTCTTCGTAGACCATTAGATCCCCAGGCTGACATTTGAGGGCTTTGCAGAGGGCGTCGAGGGTTTCTTGATCAACGCGGGTTAGATAGCGGCGAGTTTTGAGGCGAGAAACAGAGTTTGGAGTCATGCCAGTAATTACGGCAAGTTCTTTGTTGCTCATGCCACGTTCGGCCATGACTACTGCCAGTTTCCAATGGATTACCACGAGATAGCGCTGCGCTTTTTAATCTGCAAAAGCCCTGCTAGAAGTGCGATTCAGGTGCATCGAGATGCTACCACCCGTTGGGGTTGCGCCGTTCGCCAACCATCTGTAACGGGGTTAAATTATTCCGTAGCGGTTGTTTTCTTGGAATGGATTCGGTAGACTGAGCCCATGCAAAAACGATCGCAACTTGGTCTGGACAACTGGAGTTGCGATCGCTTCAAATCCACCTTTTCAGGTAGAAATCAATGATACAACCTGCCAAAACCGTTCCGGAAATCCTCCGGGACACTCAATCGACTGCCAATTCATCCCGCCAACGCGTTCGCATGCTTGTCTGCGGCATTCCCTAAGGCGTCGTATGTATGGTGGAGCGGCTGCAGATCGAAGG
>JACVRP010000394.1 GCA_014534385.1 Cyanobacteria bacterium Co-bin13 | reverse complement strand
CGCCCCTACAGAAGCTATCTGCAGCTTGACTTCGAGGAGTTGGTATTAGGACCCGGTAAACCGGCCAAAGGCCAGATCTAAGCTAGGCTTTCTGGCCTATCCTTGCCGCAGAAGATGTGGCTAAGGCATATCTGTAAGCCAAATGCAGAGATTGCTCGGTTTTAGCCTCTACTTCAGGGAATCCGGACAATTTTCAGGAAAAGTTGCCAAGCAGGCGGATTCGACTCCACTGCCTTGTAAAAAGAACTAGGACTGAATTCGTCACCCCCTATCCATCCAGAGACTCAGAATTTCTGGCCTCTAGGATGAAGGCTATTTTGGCATGGCAACAAGCTCGATCGATGTTCTATGGGTTTTAGTTTGCGCCAGCCTGGTGTTTTTGATGCAGGCAGGCTTTCTGTGTTTAGAGGCGGGATCTACCCGCAGCAAAAACAATATCAACGTCGCCGTCAAAAACCTGACTGACTTCGGCGTCTCTGTGCTCTGTTTTTGGCTGTTTGGCTACGCCCTGATGTTTGGCCGCACCGCCTCTGGCTGGTTTGGCACCAGTCAGCTGCTTCCGGATGTGGGGCAGGGCGAAGTCTGGATGGTGGTGTTTTTTCTGTTTCAGGTAATGTTTTGCGGCACTTCGGTCACGATTGTCTCTGGGGCCGTCGCTGAGCGGATGCGCTTTAGCGGTTACATGCTGGTGACGGTGCTGCTGTCGGGCCTGATCTACCCGGTCTTTGGCCACTGGGCTTGGAACGGGCTGGAGCTGGGCTACTCAACGGGCTGGCTGGGAGAGCGCGGCTTTGTAGACTTTGCCGGATCTACCGTAGTGCACAGCGTGGGCGGCTGGGTTTCTCTGGCCGCTGTGCTGATTTTGGGGCCACGAATTGGCCGCTTTTCTCGCAAGCGCAATCGCTCCCCGATAACGGGATACGACCTGCCGCTGGCGGTGCTGGGCACTATGCTGCTGTGGTTTGGCTGGTTTGGCTTCAATGGCGGCAGCGTGCTGGCGCTCAACTACCAGGTACCGGGCATTTTGGCCAACACGCTGCTGGCCGGGGCGGCGGGCATGGTCACGCCGATGTTGCTGAACCTGCCTCGGGGCAATCGGCTGCCCGTGCCCACTGTGATCAATGGTTCCCTAGCCGGGCTGGTGGCGATTACGGCCAACTGCCATGTCGTGCAGGCTCCCGAGGCGGTGCTAATTGGGGCCATTGGATCGGGGGTGATGCTGCTGTGCGATCGCACCCTCGCGGCCCTCTCCATTGACGATGCCGTAGGCGCGATTCCAGTTCACCTGGCGGCAGGTATTTGGGGCACGCTGGCCGTGGCCCTGTTTGGTGATTTAGACCTGATCGGCACCGGCCTGTCTCGCCTGGGTCAGCTCCAGGTGCAGGCGGCGGGCGTGCTGGCAGCAGGGGTTTGGTCCTTTGGGCTGACCTACCTGCTGCTGTGGGGGCTCAACCGCCAGTACCCCTTGCGCGTTACTCCTCGACAGGAGCACATCGGCCTAAATATCTCTGAGCACGGGGCCAGCAACGACCTAATCGATCTGTTTACGGTAATGCGGCAGCAGGCCCGCACCGGCAACCTGCGGCTCAGGGCTCCCATGGACCCCTTCACCCCCGCCGGACAAATTGCGGCCCGCTACAACCAGGTGATAGGGGCGCTAGAGGTTGCGATCGCAGGCACCGAAGCTATCGTTCAAAACGCCATCGAAGCGATTGTAGTGGTCTCCAAGCAGAGCCTGACGGTGCGGTCAGCCAACCCGGCAGTCAGCAAGATTTTTGGCCTGTCAACAAGTCAGGTGCAGGGCCAGCCCATTACCCTGCTGGCCGGAATTAGCCAGGGCGACTCACCCGTCTCAGACCTAGAGCCCATGCGCCAATGGCTAGCCCAGGCCAGCGTGGACGGTAGCCCCTATGAGCTGCTGGGCAAGCGCCGCAGCGGCGGCCTGTTTCCGCTGGAGGCCACCGTGGCCGAAGCCCAGACCCGCCGGGACAGCTGCTACACCCTGATTTTGCGAGACATTACCCTGCGTAAGCAGGCCGAGGAGGTGCTGCAGGAAGCCGCCGCTAAAGATCAAAAGTCGCGGCAGCTGGAGCAGACGCTGCAGGAGCTGCGCCAGGCCCAGATTCAGCTAGTCCACAGCGAAAAAATGTCGAGCCTGGGTCAGCTAGTCGCAGGCATGGCCCACGAGATCAACAATCCGGTCAACTTTATCTACGGCAACCTCAGTCACGCAGAGCATTACGTCGAGGACTTGCTGGCTGTGATCGATGCCTACAGCAAAGATTGCCCCTGCCCCTCCGACCGGCTCAACCACCTGATCAAAGAGGTTGATCTGCACTACCTGCGCCAAGACCTGCCCAAGCTGCTGCTGTCTATGCGCAGCGGCACCGAGCGGATCACCGACATTATCAAAGCCCTGCGCGACTTTTCGCGGCTGGGCGGGGCTGAACTGCAGATAGTGGACATTCACCAGGGTATTGAGAGCACTCTGACTATTTTGAACAGCCGCCTGCGGGAAACTGATCGGCGACCTGCGATCGCAATTCTGCGTCAGTACAGCGACCTACCCCAGATCGAGTGCTACGCCAGCCAGCTCAATCAGGTCTTTATGAACCTGCTTACCAACGCTATCGATGCCCTCGACGAAAAGGCCGCTACCGCTACAGCACCGAGCGATTCCTGGATACCTCGCATCAAGTTAACCACCCATCTCACTCCCACCCACAGCGTCCGCATTCAGATTGCCGACAATGGGGTGGGCATTCCAGAAGCCGTACAGCGGCGCATCCTCGATCCGTTCTTTACCACCAAGCCAGTAGGCAAAGGCACCGGGCTGGGCATGTCAATCAGCTACCAAATCGTGGTAGACCGGCACCAGGGCAAGCTCAAATGTATTTCCATGCCAGGCCGAGGCACCCGTTTTCTAATAGAAATTCCTGTGGTGCAGGCCATTCGGCAGGGGGAGTCTGGTTAGAGGAGACGCGGGGTAGCGGGACACGGGGACGCGGAGACAGGGAGACACGGGGACACGGGGACATGGAGGCTCTCAGCTTAGGATTGGTGGCTCAGGCGAGATAAATCATGTCTCTACGGTTAACCCCACCTTCCCTATCTCCCCCATCTCTCTCCTCCTCGCGTCCCCGCGTCTCCCTCTCCCCCGTCTCCTCCCCACCCTCACCTGATCACTTCCGGCGACGCAACGGGCACGTTAAACCCAGCCTCAGAAACCCTCCCTTGCCCCCATGTCCCACGACACTCCCGAACTGGTGATCGAAGCGGGCCGCACCGAGGCCCAGTATTGGCGTGACCTCTGGCGCTACCGCGAACTGTTTTACTTTCTGGCCTGGCGCGACATTCTGGTGCGCTATAAGCAGACTGCTGTGGGCGTAGCTTGGGCGCTAATTCGGCCTTTTTTGACGATGCTAGTGTTTACGGTTGTGTTTGGCCGATTAGCTAACCTGCCTTCTGAAGGGGATGCGCCGTACCCAATTCTAGTATTTTCGGCGATGCTGCCCTGGCAGTTTTTTGCCAATGCCCTAAGCGAATGCAGCAACAGCCTGATTAGCAACGCCAACCTGATCTCTAAGGTCTACTTTCCCCGCCTGGTGGTGCCGACCAGTGCGGTGATTGTCAGCTTTGTAGATTTTCTGATTTCGGGCATTATTCTGCTGGGGCTGATGGTTTGGTACGATGCAGCGCCTTCCTGGCGAATATTGACGCTGCCCCTATTTGTGGTGGTGGCATTTGCAGCTGCGATGGGGGCCGGCCTGTGGCTGGCCGCTCTAAATGTGCAGTACCGCGACTTTCGCTATGTAGTGCCATTTCT
>JACVRP010000269.1 GCA_014534385.1 Cyanobacteria bacterium Co-bin13 | reverse complement strand
GCCCCGGTCTGCCGCCAGATGCAGTGGAGCGGTGGCTGTTGTGCGGTGCGATCGCACTTTCCCTCACCGTCTTAGCAGGCATTCACTGGATGACCTGCACCCTGGGCACGCCTCAATTCCGCCGGGTGCTCAGCACGTACAGACTGGCAGCTGCCGCGCTGATTCTCCTGATTGCAGCAGGAGGGGCCAAAATTTCATCCATCAACCTGGTCGGCATCCTAACCCTTCTTTGTGCCATTCAAGTTGGGCTTGATCTGTGGCGACGTGCCCCCAAACTCAGCGTTGAACAAGGCTAGGGAATCACCTAAACGCCATTCGCCCCTGACCTGAAGAAAACTAAAGAAAAGCTCTCTAATCAGCTTGATCGGTTTCTATCGGGCAATAATCCACGATATTGTCTCCGGTATAGCTTTTAAAAGAGGGTGACAGATCGTGACACAAGTCAACGGCGTCATGATGCAGTACTTCCACTGGTACACCTCCGCCAGCGGTACCCTTTGGAATGAAGTCAACAAAACGGCCAAGGATCTGGCTGATGCCGGGTTTACAGCCCTGTGGTTGCCGCCCGCCTATAAAGGATTCAGCGGCGCAAAGGATGTCGGCTATGGGGTCTATGACCTGTACGATCTGGGCGAATTTGACCAGAAGGGCAGCGTTCGCACGAAATATGGCACCTGTGACCAGTACCTAGATGCGATCAAAGCCCTGCAAAGTAACGGCATTCAGGTTTATGCCGACGCCGTTCTAAACCACAAGATGGGCGGCGATGCGACGGAGACTTTTCAGGCAACGCCCTTCTGCCAAGGGGATCGGCTTCACCCTAAGGGATGCCTGCACGAGATCGAAAGCTATACCCGCTATAGCTTCCCCGGTCGGCAGGGAAAATACTCTCAGTTTGAGTGGCACTGGCACCACTTTGACGCGGTTGACTACAACGCCAGAAACCCAGACGACCGCAGCACGGTTTATCTCGTGGAAGGCAAGCAGTTCGATGACTATGTTGCCTTGGAGAACGGCAACTTCTCCTACCTGATGGGCTGCGACCTTGATTTTCAGGATGAGTGGGTGCGCCGCGAAATCACCGACTGGGGCAAATGGTACCTCGATACCACCGGGGTAGACGGACTGCGCCTAGATGCGATCAAGCACATCTCAGCCTGGTTTTTCCCAACCTGGATTGACACATTGGAACAGCACGTGGGCAAAGACCTGTTTGTTGTGGGTGAATACTGGGTTCCCGATCTCAACACGCTGCTTTGGTACATAGACGCCGTAGGCGGCAGGATGTCGGTTTTTGATGTCTGCCTCCACTACAGCTTCTACCAAGCCAGCAAAGAGGGCTGCCGCTACGACCTGCGCCAGATCCTAGAGGGCACAGTGATGCAGCATCGCCCCACCCATGCTGTCACCTTTGTCGAAAACCACGACTCTCAGCCCCTACAGGCCCTAGAGTCTCCCGTCGAGCCCTGGTTTAAGCCGCTGGCCTACGCCCTGATTCTGCTGCGCCAGGAAGGCTACCCCTGCGTCTTCTACGCCGACTACTATGGGGCCGACTACACAGACAAAGGCAAAGACGGCAACGAATACTGCATTCACATGCCCAGCTTCAAGCCCATTTTGGACAGGCTACTCTACGCCCGTCAACACTACGCCTACGGGCCGCAGTACGACTATTTTGACCATCCCAATACGATTGGCTGGACCCGCTTGGGAAATGCGGCCAACCCTCGAGCTTTGGCGGTGATCATGAGCAATGGGGCTGAGGGCACAAAGTGGATGGAGGTTGGCAAACCCAACAGTCGCTTTACAGACATCACGGGCCACATTTCAACTCCCGTCGATACCAATGCCGATGGCTGGGGGGAGTTTCGCTGCCAGGGAGGCTCTGTCTCGGTTTGGGTGTCGGCGGAAAGCTTCTTAACCAAACTGATCCCAACGATCCTGTAGAGTCGGTTAAAGGCTTTTTTCACCTACCGTCTGCCTTTTAAAGTCCGCCTTCAATCTTTAGGGTCAGCAGCGTAAGTCCCATGAACAGTAATTCGGCTGAAACCTTCTATCAGCTCTATGTCGAACTGGTAGATAGCTATCCGCCCATCTGGCGATGCTTTCAGGTGCCGGCCCGACTCACGCTGGAGCAGCTTCACACAGTGCTTCAGGTGATCATGGGTTGGCAAAACCAGTCTCCTCACTTCTTTAAGGTAAACGGACAACGCTACGGGCAGGTATCTATCGGGGATGCTGTTGGCGATGAGCGTGCGATCGCACTAACCGAAATCTTTTCCTCCGATCCCCAGCCCTGCTTTTACACCTATGACCCGGCCGAGGGCTGGCTGCACCGTTTAGAACTCAACCAGGTACTAGAGCCATCGGAACAGGCTACCCTCAGCTGCCTCGATGGTGAGCGGGCTTGTCCACCTGAAAAGAGCGGTGGCGTCTGGGGCTATGAGGAGTTTCTAGAGCGTCTCAATGACCCTGATGACCCGGAGTATGACGCCCTCTGGGAGCAGGCAGGTGCCAGCTTTGACCCCGAACGCTTTGACCTAAAAGGCGTGAATCAACGGCTCACCGAATGGCTGGCCTGAGACGGCTCAACCAGTCTCTCAATTAGTCAGGCCACTCAAGTCATGCCACTGGCTTAATATTTGTTTACACTCAAGGAAAAGCCGTCACTGCTCTGGTAAATCATGCTGCACCCCGAACAGCGCACTAAGCTAGACCCGTCTAGCGACACGCTCTTTTACGACTACCCCCGCTTTGTCACCCATGTAGACGATGGGTTTATTCAGCAGCTCACCGACCTGTACCGGGCGCGGCTGCGCCCCGGCAGCCGAATCTTCGACATGATGAGCAGCTGGGTTTCTCACCTGCCCTCTGAAGTGGATTTTGAATGGGTCGAAGGCCACGGTATGAACGAGGCAGAGCTGGCTAAAAATTCCCGACTCAACCATTACTTTCTGCAAAATCTCAACGAAAATCCCCAGCTTCCCCTCGAAGACCAGTCCTTTGATGCCGTTTTGAATACGGTTTCTGTCCAGTACCTGCAGTATCCCGAACAGGTGTTTGCCGAGATCTACCGGGTGCTCAAGCCGGGGGGAATCGCCATCATCAGCTTCTCTAACCGGATGTTCTACCAGAAAGCAATCGCAGCCTGGCGAGATGGCTCAGAAGCTCAACGGGTGGAGCTGGTGAAGCGGTATTTCCAGTCTGTGCCGGGGTTTGGTAAGCCTGAGGTAGTTTCTCAGCAGTCCTCAGTGCCGCCTTTTATGCAAATGCTGGGTATGGGTGGGGCTGATCCCTTCTATGCGGTGATCGCGGAACGGCAGGAGCCTCTGGTGCCGTCGTCGTAATCTGCTGCAATCCGCTGGTAGGGAAAGGGGGACTATGCGATCGCAAATAGCTGAACGGTGCGATCGCGGATAGCCGTCAGATTCTCTGATAGGTTGTGACGGATGTGCCGTTCAATCAGCCCAGCCGGCATGGCCCGAGGCGGCAGCACCTTTAGGTCATAGATCAACCGAGTCGCCTGGCCTTCGGTTAGCGAAATCGGCTCTAGTCGCCAAACGCCTTCAAACTGGCGGAAGTCCCCCTCCACCATTGAAAACCCTAGCTCCTGAGGGAACCGTTCGACCATGTCTAGCACGACTCGCGCGCAGAACTTGATGTTGAGAAAGCACTGGGCCCCGATCTGCTCTAGCCGAATGCCGCCTGCTGGATGAGGTAGCCGCTTGCTCTGGGTCAAATTAGGAATAAAGTCAGCCAAATGATCGTAATCGGTGAGCACCTGCCAGACCTGATCTAGGCCCAAAGGGATTTGGATGGCAGCCGTAATGCGTCGCTGCCGCCCTTCTAACTTCTGGGTAAAAATCTCAACTTCTCCCAGCGCCACCTGCATTGTGCTGCCCGTGGGCACATTGGCCAGCGGGTCAGCTGCGGATAGCTCTATGGGAACTGAGCGGTCGATATTGGCAGGATGTTGGCTCATAGGACCATTTTAAGCGCGTCAGGTAAGTAACGTTGCCTAGCATCCACTCATGCAACAGAATAGCAGCAATCCTGTAAAGATCACTGAAAGGTCTAGTGAATTATCCTGTTGGGAGGGTCTAGCTGGCATGGTGCGGTAGACAGATTGTGAAACAGGTCTTCCAGTAGTTTTTTGGGGCAGCGGGCTGGCTGGTGACTGAGATCTGACCGTGCAGCTGCTGCACCAGCCCTTTGACTAGGGCCAGTCCTGTCCCTGTTCCCGGAATTGCTCGCTGGGTCACCCCTCGCCCCCGCCGGAACTTGTCAAAGATGTGGGGCAGCTCCTCTGGCTCAATACCAGCTCCTTCACTCTGCAGCCTGATAATTACGGCCTCAGGAGCTTCGGCCAGCCTGTAATCAGCTGAGAGGGTTACAGTGGTTCCGGGCTCGGCATATTTGAGGGCATTGCTCAACAGCTCCTGAAAGATTCGCGATAGGCTGCTAGCCTCTGTTTCTAACGTGAGCCACTGTTGGGGTAGCTCTAGGGTCAAGCTCAGATTGGCCTGGTCAAAGCTGAGCTGCTGAGCGGCCACAAGCGATCGCAAAAAGTGATTCAGGTTGAGCGTGGATAGAGCGATCTGAGCGCTGCCCGATTCAATCGCCTGCAGGGCCAGCAAGTCGTTGACCAGCGTAGTCTCCCGCGCACACTGCTGCTCCAGAATGTCTAGATACATAGCTTTGCGCTCGGGCGTGAGATCGGGTCGCCGCAGCATCCGAATCGCCAGCATCATACTGGTTAGAGGCGTTCGCAGTTCGTGGTTGAGGGTGCTGAGGAAGTCGTCTTTGAGCTGGTTGAGATAGCGCAACTGCTCCAGATTCTGGTGGGTCTGCTGGTGCAAATGGTGTTGGTGAAACGCCAGCGCTACCAGGGCCCCAATCTCCTCTGCCAGGGCCGGCAGGAGTGTCCGCCCCGGATGTGCCTCGCGGCTCAGCAGCAGCACAATTCCCTCGGTTTCTGCCGAAGCCCTAATTGGGACGATATGATGCGATCGCATTGCTCCTAGCCAGTCGCCGTTATCGCCTAGCCCAAATACCTGCTCCAGGGTCTGTTGCCACTCGGCCTCGGCAGCTCGGCAGGCCTCTCGAATCAGCTTTAGAGCGAGCTGAGCTGTTTCCAGATTGGGAGGTAAACCTGGGCAAAGCTGCCAAACCTGGGCCAACGTCTGCGTGCGCCAGAGGGTTAGGGTAATGTTGCCGGTGGGCAGGTGGCGGCCAATAAATACACAGGCATCTGCCGCTAGCTGAAGGCCCAACCCTGCAGCCAAATCTGGCAGTGGATGGGCGCTGTACAGAGCGTAGGTTAGGGTGCGGGTCAGGAGATGGGTGTCCGCCAAGGATGCGGCTCGCTGTTTAGGCAGAGAACCGGAGGTCCCTTTTGAAGGGGGTACGGCCAACAGCATTGGAGAATTGTTGAGTACCATAGTCTCGG
>JACVRP010000215.1 GCA_014534385.1 Cyanobacteria bacterium Co-bin13 | reverse complement strand
AAAGCCGGGGTGCGGAGGCGCTTAAAGGCGCTGGTTGGCACCTTGACGAGTTGGGTTCGCAGGCCTACCATCTCGGCCATCGACCCACACAGCGGCAGGGACAACTGTCCAGTGCGATCTTTTTGGTTGACCAGAATGCGCCGAATTACGTCGCGCCGGAAGGGCATTTTGTAGAACTGGCTGAGCATATCGAAGCAGGCCAGGGCCCCATCCACCTCGCCGCGCCCTTTGGCAAAAGGATATTTGGGGCTGGTGTCGCCTCTAGCATCGCTGTCTTTGAGCGTGCCCTCCGGCAATTCATCGGGAGCATAGGGAATGGCTGCAGGATCTAGTCGCAGGCCACTGCTCACTGGGCTGGGCGTCGGCGCAACCTGCAGTGTCTGATTCAGGGCTTCCTGGCTCAGGCCAACCAGTCTGGCTCCCTGGGGGCTGAGCACATCTAAGGCGGTCTGGCCCGACTGAAGGGCGATCGCACTTCCCCCCGGCACGTTTAGCACGTTACCGCCGCTGAGAATCCAGGTGAGGCGCGGATCGAGGTGATTGAGGCTGCTCTTGCCGTAGGGCAGGGTGACTACCGTGCCCTCTTCGCAAACGATGTGGGCCTTGGCCTTGAGATCGCCGGGGTCAAACGCTTTGTCCTGGGAGTGCTGGCTGACCAGATCAAAGGCTTCGATTAGGTGGATGCGATCGCAAATCGCCCGCCCAAACTCGGGATAGTCTTTTAGAAACTGCAGGAAGGTGTAGGCAGGCAGCGTCAGCGCCAAAACTTCCGTAGAGGCAATCACCGTTTCACAGGAGTTGCCCCGAATCAGGCTAGTAACTCCCAGGAGTTCGCCTCGTCCCAAACGCTGCAGCGTGATCGGCTTTTGGTCGCGGGGGTCGTAGCCCAGCAGGCGGGCGTGCCCCTCTAGCAGCAGAACGACCTGCTGGGAGAGCACTTCTCGGCGCAGTATGGGCTGGCCAATTCGATACTTGAAGGGCTGAGCCGTTTGCAGCAGTTGGCTAACTGCTGCCTCAGGCAGCCGATCAAAGGGAGGCAACGACGCAACAGTTTGTTGCAGGGGGAGGGGCGTTTGAGTCATCTGTGATGCTCTTATACGAGAGGTTCACCTTAGGGGGCTATTCAGGGTCCATACTCGGTAGAAACACTGCCAAAAGAGAGATTCCTGGCAGTGGTGACGATGTCAACAGCCTAGACGATGTCAACTGTTTGGCGGGGTTGGGTTACACCCCTCTACTAGATAACGCTAGTCGATGCCATCGTACTACTGCTCCTAACCACGCATGAAGAACATTGCCCTGTCTTAACGATTGCCAAATCAACCGACATAAAGCTGTGGTAAAGCTCGCAGTCTATGGACGTGAGCATACCCAGAAGCCGCTTGAGGAAATCACCGAGCATGCAGAACCTACTTATTGTGCCGGACGGGTGTGCCGGCAGCGCTGCGGCTAGCGGGAACTTAACGCTACGCATCAGCCGTCAACTGCAGTGAGCAATTAGCCCCTTTGAACGGGCGCTCTGCTAGAGTGCATAAGCCATTTGTCGTCGAGCTTCGTCAAGACCTATGCGGGCATTGAAAATAAAAAGATTGTCTGCTCCCTGGTTAGCCCTTGGTCTAGCAGGCATAGCCGTAGCCAGCCTGACCGGTTGCCAAGAAGCCGCAACCCGACTGCCCACAGGCGCAGACATCACCACCGAAACCTACGAGGCCACAGCAACCGTGACCTACACCTGGCAAGTTGAGTACGCCAGAAGCTTTGACAAGGCTCAAACCATTCGGCGGCAGAGATTTGCCTCGACCTCGCTGGTTAATCGCAACGGAGTGCAGCCCGATCTGGCCGTTACCGGCCCCGATGATAAGGGCCTGTGGTGGCCAGAGCTGCCCCCTCGCCCCACTGCTGATGAGCTGGAGTCGGGCAAGCAGTTCACCGCAGAACTGCGCACCGACCCGCAGCTGCTGAAGTCGGTGGACTACGCCATTACCTTTGACCACGACGGCCAGCGCCGCACACTGCCAACCAATGAGCGGGTCTACCGCACAGCGACTAAAGCTGCTACCAGCGACCAAACTCTGGAGCTGACCTACGGGCCTGGGGGAGAACAGGTGATCGCCGCTGCCCAGCCTATTGCTGACTAGAGTCAGCCACCGCTAGCCGCAGGCCAAACGCAATTAGAACAGCTCCCGATAAGCGCTCCAGCCAATGGGAGCAGGCCTCTAGCCGCACCTGGATGCCTGCCTGCGAAATCCAGACGGCGACTAGCGTGAACCAGATGAGGGCTAGGGCTGCGATCGCAACTCCATACCCCGCCTGAACTAAAACCGGGGTAGCAGGTTGAACAACTTGCGTAAACAACGCCAGGAAAAATAGAGTCGCCTTGGGGTTGAGCAAATTACCGAAAAAGCCAATCCGAAAAGCTGCTCTCCGACTAATGGTGCGTCTGGAGCCGACAGTTCCTATCCCTACTGCGGCTTTTCGGGCGCACAAGGATTTGAGGCCGACATAAACCAGGTAGGCTGCCCCCAACCCCTTGAGGAGGTTAAACAGCAGAATGGATTGGGAGACGATAGCTCCAATGCCAATAAGCGAGTAGGTGGCATGAACCAAGTTGCCCGCACCGATTCCGACCGCAGTGTAAATACCTGCCTGCCGAGAATGGGCTAGACTGCTTCGCAGCGTGAGCACAAAATCGGGACCAGGGGTAATGACAGCGACTAGACCCACCGCAAGAACTGCTAGCCAGCCCGATAGAAACGCCATACTCAGTAGCTTATTGATACAACGGCTGCAGCCAACCTAGCATTTGGCTTAGGTTGAGAATGTTCGTGAATGACAGCGGGCACACCCTTAAACCGTCTGTAGCTGCTTAGAGGCTTGCATGAGCAGTTCAGTACAGGCTGCAGCCGGGGTCGGACGGGCAAAGTAGAATCCTTGCCCCTCATCGCACCCCTGCAGCTTGAGGTAGTCGAGCTGTTCTTGGGTTTCGATGCCCTCTGCGGTAATCTTCAGGCGCAAACTTTTGGCCAGGGCAATAATGGCATTGGCAACCGCTGCGCTGTCTGGATTCGAGGTCACATCCTGCACAAAGGATCGATCGATTTTGAGCATACTCACCGGAAACTGCTTCAGATAGTTTAGGGAAGAGTACCCGGTGCCAAAGTCGTCTAGCGCCAGCACAATGCCCAACATTCTCAGCTGCTCTAGCGTTTTAATGGAGTGCGCCATGTCGTTCATCAAGGCGCTTTCAGTCACTTCTAGCTCCAGGTAGTCGGGGTGGAGGCCAGTTTCTGCCAGAACTTGCCCGACAATTTCTACCAGAGCAGACTGCTCAAATTGCCGGGCAGACAGGTTCACCGATATGCGGATGGGAGGCAGGCCGGCCCGCTGCCAGGCTTGATTTTGAGCGCAGGCTGTCCGCAAGACCCATTCTCCTAGCTCCACAATCAAGCCGTTGCTCTCGGCAATGGGAATAAACTGGGCCGGAGAAACCATGCCCAGAACAGGATGCTGCCAGCGCAGCAGGGCTTCCATCGCGGTAACTTGGCCGCTTTCTAGATCGATTAGGGGCTGGTAATAAACCTGCATTTCGTTGCGCTCAAGGGCTTTATGCAGCTCGTTTTCCAGAGCGATTCTCTGCTGGAGCCGGGCGGCCACTTCGGGGGAATAAAACCGGTACTGGCTGCGTCCTTGATCTTTGGCAGTATGCAGAGCCATGTGGGCCTGCTGCAGCAGTTCATTGATGTCTATGTGTTCGTTAAGCGTGTTGAGGGTGATGCCGATACTGGCGGTGATGTGAATGATCTGCCCCTCTACACAGAAAGGCTTTGCCAGGGTCTTCAGCAGCAGTTGGGACTGCCGGATGATGGCCTCAAAGGTGTGAATGTTGGTCAGCGCGATCGCAAATTCATCGCCGCCTAGCCGAGCCGGAGAATCGGTTGGAGAGGTGCAGGCTGCTACTCGTTGAGCCACCTGCCGCAGCAGTGCATTTGCCGTTTCGCTCTGCCAGACGTGGCTGATGCTAGTGAAGTCGTCGATGGCTACCAGCAGAACAGCGATTAGGTGCTGGTCGTTTTGGGGCTCAACTAGGGTCTGGCGGATGCGATCGCAAAACAAGTCTCGATTGGGCAGCCCCGTCAAATCGTCATAGTTGCTGATGTAGTGAATTAGCTCATCGAGCTTGTGCAGCGTCTGCGATGTGTTGGCCATTAGCTTGCCCGCCTCGTCGGTAAAGTCTGTGGGCAGGTCAGGCAAGGTCTTGGTATCGAGATAGTTCTGCAAGGCCGTCGAGGTTAAAGTGACAGGCGCTAGTAAGGTGTGAAGCGCCCAGAGGGTGATGGCTGTTCCCACCAAAGTTGCCAGTAGGGCAGTGATCAGCACTCGCATCGCCAGCTCCCAGGAGTAGGCGTTGGAGAGGACAAAACTCAACAGCAGGGTCAGTAGGGGAACGTGGGTACCTAGGAAGGCCACCAACATAATTTTGGCGATGTAGCTCTTTTTGAGCGGGCTGAATCGGGTCAGAGTTGAGTAGAAAGAAAGTTTTCGGTTAGCGGCCATATAGATCTGCAGAAAGGTTATGGGCCAAAAGAGTGACCATTCGCGTCAATCTGGTTCGGGGGCCTCTCAAAATCTAGGAAAATTTAGCTCAGGGGGTGTCGTCGTTTAGGGTTCCCGGCCTACAAAACGGCTGTCTCAGCGCTTTGGCCGACTTTTGACCTATTGCGGTGAAGACTTAGTAAAGCTTGCGATCTCTTAAATATGCTGCTGGATCAGAACCGGCGAAATTGTGATTTTAGAGCTGTTTTGCCTGTTTTTTGGGAGTGATAATCATTCTTGTTTTGCCGTGGTATAGTGCTTTTTGCAGGTACTGGTTCGGGTCTGGTCTCTGGTGGGGAACAGCCCTAGTCCTTTTGTTGTCCTGTTCAGGGGATGCCTTTAAACGGTTGGGTTAAGCTGTTTCCTGCGACTTTAGAGTAGGGCTTAACCGGGGCCATAGCGCAGTACAAGGATGGTATTTCGTGGGACTTAAGCACCCTTCCCTAGCGTGGGGACGTAGGTTGGCCGTTGCTCTTGGGACGCTGCTAGTGATGTCGGCTACCAGTACTGCCAGCGCGACTGCCTCCAGTACTGAAGTTTTTGGAGAAGATGGCTCGCGCGAGCTGGTAGCGCAGGCCAGGGGGTTTTGTCCGAGCGACTTGGGGGCGGTGCTCGATGCGATCGCAAACCAGCCCCAGTTTGCCGGTGCCCAGTGGGGCATTGTGGTTGAGCCCACTGCCGATGCCACCCCTTTCTACGCTCGCAACGCCACAACTCCGCTCATTCCAGCTTCTACCATGAAGCTGCTGACCTCGGCAGCGGCTTTACAAATCGTGGCCCAGCGCGATCCTCAGCAGGTAGGGCAGCTAAAGCCGTGGCTAGACCGGGTCAACCGGGAAAGTAACAACGACGCAGCCGACGCACTGCTGCGTCACATCGGCGGACAGCAGGCCGTGCAGCAGGCCCTGGTGCCGCTGGGCGTAAACCCAGACAGCTATTGGCAGGTGGATGGTTCCGGCCTATCGCGCCAAAATCGAGTGCAGCCCGCCGCACTGGTGACCCTGCTAAAGGCCATGTATACCCATGAAAATGCTGCCCTGTTTTACTACTCCATGCCTTTGGCCGGCGTTAACGGCACGCTCAGAAACCGTTTCAGAGGTACGCCGCTAGCTGCCCAAGTACGGGCCAAAACGGGCACCTTACAGGGCGTTCGGGCGCTGTCTGGCTACGTCAGCAATGCTGACTACGGCATGGTCGCCTTTAGCATTACCATCAACCAGCCCGGACAGTCCGGACCTACTATGCTGCAGGCCATTGACCAGATGGTGCTGCGTATTTCCCAGGTGCGGCGGTGCAGTTAATGCACTAAGGGGCCAGCCGCGCCTTTTTCAGGCGATTTTCCTCATACCAGGCGGCAATGGCGGGTACCCAGGTTTGGAAGTGAGGCCAGATAACCTCGCACATCTTCTGAGCCTCAAGCTGGGCATCGGCCTTCCAGCGTAGGTCAAGCAGGTGCATGAGCGATCGCACATTGGCTGACATCACCCAGTGCTGGCGAATATCGAAGGGAATCAGCCCTCGCGCATGTTCTTCCGCAAAGCCTTGCTCAATGCGTTCTTTGTAGCGACGGCTGGCTTCTAAACACCAGGCGATATCGTCATAGCGCTGAGCTTGGGTGTACTCATATTTCTTGCCCTGACGATCGGTGTAAAAGCCCAAAGGCCGCAGGTAGAAGACTTCTTCGACCTCTCGCTTGCCGTCCACAACGTCGAGAATTCGTTGGCCTGTATACCGGAAACTCTGAACATCGAAGCTAACGCCGACGCGGTGAGTGCGGATTTGCTGCATACAGGAATGGGGAAACCAGCCGACATTGAGCACGATTTGCGGGTGCTCTAAGGGACCGTAGTGACCCCGGCCGCCCTTTAGCAGACTGGTGACGATGACTTCTCCGCAGCGTTCTTCGTTGGGCCAGCGATCGCGCTCATGGACTACAAAGCCTTCGGCGTAGTCCTGGTGCATAGCGGCGTAAATGGTCTGTTGGGGGTTGGGGGTCTGGGAAATGACCTCGACGGTGAAGCGATCCATCTTCAGAGATTTT
>JACVRP010000645.1 GCA_014534385.1 Cyanobacteria bacterium Co-bin13 | reverse complement strand
GTGTAGCCTTGGGCCCAAACTTCGGGGGCTTTGACCATATCGTTGCCCCAGAACAGGCCACCGAGATCGGCTACGTCTTCAAAGCTGTTGAGGCCTAAGGCTTTGGCGACAGCAGTAGCGGCGTTAACCAGGCCGTAGCCGTAGGTGGAGTCGAAGGTGGGTGGGTTGGGGTCGGGACCAGGGCCAGGGTCGGGGCCAGGGTCGGGGTCGGGGCCAGGGTCGGGGTTGGAGCTGTCGGTAAACAGGTAAGCCGTGAGGTCGTATTCGCCGATTTCAAAAGCGTCGTAGCTGGTGGCCCGCACGATGAATTGGCTGCCTGCTTGAACGCTGAAGCTGATTTGTGAGTCGGTGCTGCCAAAGTCGTCGTTCTCCAGGAGTACGGCTCCGCTGGCAGCGTCAATGATTTGCAGGTAGGTGTCAAAGTCCCAGGAGTCGAGGTTGAGCTGCAAATACCCGCTGCTGGGCATGGTCAGCAGGTAGTCGTCTTTGTAGGCCCCAAAGCGGGTGGGGTTGAAGTCGTCGCTGTAGTCGAGCTGGTCAAAGAAGGCATCGGAAACGTCGGATACGCTAGAGCGCAGGTTGAGCACTATGGGCTGGGCTTGGGCAACGCCGGTTAGGGTATCGGCGGCTGGGCTAGCTGTGGGAGCTGGGCTTTTCTGGGTGTGCTGGGCACTGGCAGGCAGAGAATTTACGGCAAGTGCCGCCGGGTCGCCTTGGATCTGAGCCGTGGCGGCGAAGGTGGCAGGTTGGCTTGCGGGGGCCGTCGCAATTTCTTCTGGCCACCCTGTACTCAGGGCCAAATTGTGGGACGGCTGAAAACTTAGCGGATCAGGAGTGCCTGTATTGCCGGACAGGTCAGAAGCGTTGGATAATTCTGATTTTCCAGTTAGAGAAGGGTCAGAAAAAGGGGTGAGATCTAAGTTAGGGGACATAGCGTTGCTCGCTTTTGCCTTGTGTGATTGAGTTGGGCTTTGACTCAACTCTAGGGGTGCGATCGCAAGCAAACACGAGCCTTTTCAGCCATTGAGCGCGCCTGTTTGGGTGATCTCAATCGCCGAAATGAGAGACGCCAATGGGCCTTTTGAGCCGCTCAGCTTTCACTTTTAGGCAACGGCTTGGGGCAAGGGCTTGGTTGACGCTGCTGTGGGGTTGCTGGATAGGCTTTTTGGCATAAGCTGTATTGGCTGTTAAAGCTGCCTTTTGGGGCGGCTGAGAGGGGCGGGGGCTCGGTTTTTAGCTGGGGTTGAGTTGTCTGCATGATCCGTGCGTCTTTGGATTGGAGTCGGGTGAGAGGGGTTTTGTCTGTCGGGATTTTATGGGGGGCGGTAGGGCTGCCTGCAACGGCCCAGCCGCCGCCTGCGCTGCCGCCCGATCTGCCCGATCCGGCTGAGCAGACCTTGCCGCCGCCCAGCCCGCCCTCGGTGCCGCTTCCCAGTTCGCCAGCGCCGCCGATTTTGACCCCCGAAGGGGCTCCCGAAGCGGCTCCGGCTCCGGCGGCGGGGCCGACCTTTTTTGTAGGGCAGATTGAGGTGCTGGGCAGCACCGTTTTGCAGGCAGAAATTGCGGCGCTGGTCGAGCCGCTAGAGGGCCGTGAGCTGACGCTGAGCGATCTGCTGGATCTGCGCACCGACATCACTAATCTCTACATCAACAGCGGCTACATCACCTCTGGCGCGTTTGTGCCCAACAACCAGGATCTCAGCGATGGCGTGGTGCAGATTCAGGTGGTGGAGGGGGTGCTGGAGACGGTGCAGATCAATGGGCTGAGCCGCCTGCGCGAGTATTACGTGCGCGATCGCATTGCCCTGGCGACTCAGCCGCCGCTCAACGTGGACCGCCTGGAAGAGGCGCTGCAGCTGCTTCAAAACGATCCGCTGCTGGCGCGGGTGAATGCTGAGCTGACAGCGGGCAGCGGGCCGGGGCAAAACAGCCTGATTTTGGATCTGGCCGAGGCCGACCCATTTGTGACGAACCTGGGGGTAGACAATGCTCGCGCGGCCAGTATTGGCTCGGTACAGGGCACGGTGGCCGCCACTCACCTAAACCTGCTGGGCTTTGGCGATCGGCTCAGCGCCGGCTACAGCTACAGCCAGGGGCTTGATCTGTACGAGTTTCGCTATGGGGTGCCGCTCAATGCTCTGGATGGCACTCTGCAGG
>JACVRP010000126.1 GCA_014534385.1 Cyanobacteria bacterium Co-bin13 | reverse complement strand
GTCCGCTTCTTCAATTGCCTTAACGGCATTGGGTAGAGCCGGTGGGTTAGCTGGCAGGCAGCCAATAGCCACAATCCGGCCTCGGGCTTCGGCGATCTTAGATTCCCCAACAATTCGGCGACCGTCGCTCAGCTCTGCCCAGAGCTGCACGTCACTGAGCGTCGCAGGCAGCACCTGGCCCCGCACCGCCAGCACCTTAGAGCTAGCTGCCACAGCCTGCTCCAGATTACCGGTAATCTCATTCATGGCGGTCAGAAACAGGTTGCCAAAGCTATGGCCCACCAGGCCGCTACCCGCCTGAAAGCGGTACTGAAACAGCTCCGTCAGCAGTTTTTCCTCATCGGCCAGAGCCGCCAAGCAGTTACGGATATCCCCGGGCGGCAAGACCCCAATTTCACGCCGCAGCCGCCCCGACGAGCCGCCATCATCCGCTACGGTGACAATGGCCGTGATGTTGGCGCTAAACTGCTTCAGGCCCCGCAGTAGGTTAGAGAGCCCAGTGCCGCCGCCCAGCACCACAATTTTGGGGCCTCTAGAGAGCCGCCGCTGGTTCAGCAGCACATCTAGCAGCTCCTCCTCCTGCCCCGGCATCAGCACGTCGGTAATCACCCCCAGCGTGCGGGTCTGACCCCAAAGAATAATGAGCAGCCCGGTCAAAATCGCTAGCGGTCCACTGACATAGCTGGGAAAGAACGTCGTGATCAGCCGCAGCACCGAGCCCACTAGCTGGCCCGTGTAAAACACCGGTGTCAGCTTCAGCCAGACCAAGATCCCAAAGCCTACTATCAAAACCCCAGCAACGCTGAGAAACAGCCACCGCTTTACTAGCAGACCGGGCGCTAACCAGCCCATCCAGCGGTTGATGCGGCGCGGTGGCAGGAGCCAACTCCGGTCTCGGTCCAATCGACGGAGGAACTTGATAATCACAGCGTTGAGCGGCTTAAGCAACATTGCATAGGGCAGTAAAAACGCGGCAAGATAGTAACGTCCCCAATACAGAACGCTTCGATGGATTAGTGTAACTTCCGTAACGTTATATAGATGCTTTTGATTCTATCTACCGTTTGGCAGACTCCATAAAGATCACGGGTAAACTCCGAGGGGACTTTTCCAGAGCTTTAATAGGGTGTGAAGTTTCAACCCAGTAGTAAAGGGTAGTGGCTAAAACCTGACCTATGGTGGATCAACTGACAAACCAACAGAACTCTGATACCGAAAACTGTGATGGGGGAGCCCCACTGCTGGAGCTGCGCGGCATCACCAAGCAGTTTGGGGCCAACAAGGTACTAGACGGCGTTGACCTTACGGTTTATCCCGGTGAAGCCATCGCCATCATTGGTCCCTCGGGTACGGGTAAATCAACCATTCTGCGAATTATCGCAGGCCTTGAAGCACCCGGATCCGGCGATATTTTTGTCCAGGGCCAGCGGCGACTCGGCTTGATTGAAGATTCTCCCGACCCTTTGGGCATTGGCATGGTCTTTCAGCAGGCAGCTCTATTTGACTCCCTCACCGTAGAAGAGAACGTTGGATTTCTGCTGTATCAGCACTCCAGCCTGTCTGGTAAACAGATTAGCCAGATTGTGGATGAGGTTTTAGACATGGTAGGTCTGCCGGGCATTGGCAGCCGTTTTCCGGCAGAGCTGTCGGGAGGGATGCGCAAGCGGGTGAGCTTTGCCCGCGCCATTGTGTCTAATCCCCAAAATCCGACCGATCGACCGGCCCTGCTGCTCTACGATGAGCCGACTGCGGGCCTAGATCCGATTGCCTCAACGGTGATCGAAGATTTGATTCGAAACATTCAGAAGGGTCAGGGCTGTAGATCCTACATCATCGTTACCCATCAGGACAGCACCATACGGCGAACGGCAGATCGAGTGATATTCTTGCACCAGGGCAGAATTCGCTGGAGTGGTTCGGTCGACGAGGTCGATAAAACAGATAACCCCTTCATGCGCCAGTTCTTTAGCGGTCAAATAGAAGGCCCTATCCAGCTGGTACATTAGCGGGAAGATTTACGCGCAAGCGTTAGGAAAAGGAAATGCGAGCACGGGCAATTCGTGAGGGTTCGGTTGGATTATTAATTTTAATTAGCGTGGCTCTGTTTGGTGGGTTAGTGCTGTGGCTGCGGGGTATCAGCCCAGGAAGACGCACTTACCAGATTGGTTTTGTGTTTGAAAACACGCTGGGGATGCAGGCCGGAACAGTGGTGCGCTACCGGGGCGTTCCGGTAGGTCGGGTGTTGGCCATCAGTCCGGCGGCCAACGAAGTAAGTGTGCTGGCTGAAATTACCGCCACCAATCTGAGAATTCCTAAAGCCGTGGAGGCGCGGGCCAACCAGTCGGGCCTAATTGGTGACACCACAATTGACCTGACTCCGCTGGAAATTCTCCCTGAGGACAGCTTGGCCCTTACCCCCTTTGACGAAGACTGCAATCCTCAGCTGATTGTCTGTAATGGGGACGTGCTGCCGGGGCTGGTCGGCGCGAGCTATGAATCGCTGCTGCGCTCAGCGGAAAGGCTGGCCAATACCTATTCTGACCCGTTGCTGGTAGCCGATCTTCAATCAACCTTGAGCAATGCTTCGGTCGCTGCAGCCAAGGCCGGGGTGGTGGCAGATGAGCTAACAGGGCTAACGCAGTCGGTGCGGGCTGAGGTGCAGCCGCTGTCTGCCTCCGCCCGCAGAGCCGCAGATAGCGTGGGCAGCGCGGCAGCCCAATTTGAGCTGACGGGGGCCGAGGTAAATCGCCTGGTGGTGGCCAATCAAGCCAACTTGAGCCAGACCCTGACCAACGTCAACGCCAGCAGCCAGCGGCTGCTAGCGATCATGAACGACCTGGAGCCGGCCGTTCGAGACAGCCAGTTTATTGCCAATCTAGATGCGCTCTCGGCCAATGCGCTGCTGGCTACAAACAACCTGCGTGACATTACCGGAGTGGTCAACACGCGCGAAAACCTGTCGGTGCTGCAGCAGACGCTGGACTCAGCCCGCAATGTCTTTCAGAGCGCTCAAAAAGTGCTGGCAGACGTGGATGAGCTAACGGGAGATCCGGCCTTTCGCATGAACCTGCGCAACCTGGTCAATGGCCTCAGCGATCTAGTGTCGTCTACCGGCACGCTGGAGCAGCAGGCACAGCTAGCCCAGATGCTCGCTCCGGCAGCCGGGCACGAGACAGCAACGCTGACGCTAACAGCCCTACCGGAGCTAACCCCAGCTCAGGCAACAACGGTGCCAGGGCCGCTGCTAATGGCGAGCAACGGTCAGTATTATCGGCTAGAGTTTGTCCAGCCGGGGGGAGCTGCTAAGTCTGCTGTGCCCGTTGGGGCTCAGCCTTAGTTGGTGGCCATCAGCGCAGCTGCACCACAGGCTGATTAGTCAGCAAGATATCTCCGGTAAAAATGTCTTCTACAGTGATGCGGAGAAAGCGATCGCTATCTACCAAAAACTGAACCCGGATGCGATCGCTACCCGGCATTCCCGGCGGCATGAGTTGGGCAATGGTGCGAGCCCCGTCGCGGTCGTTGAGCGGCTGCACCTGGGTACTGCCCTGGCTCACCTGCCGGGTGATCAGGCGATCGCCCTCGAAGTAGACCTCAGTGCGGCCCGTCTCATCGCCCAACTCTCCCAAGATCAGCTCAATGCTGGGCTGCTTTTCTACCGAGGCTCCCAGGGTAATCTCCACAGGGTCCGGCATCGGGTAGGGCTGGCCCTGCTTGACGATGGGGTGCCAACCGTGGCGCTTGTTGCGGCGGTCCCAGTAGCGAATGCCGTAGCTGTGGTAGAGAAAGTCCTTTAAAGCCACTCCCTGCTGCAGCTGGAGTGCCCCCTGAGCAATGGCCTCAAAGGGGCGATCGCACCTAATCTTCTCTGCCGGGAAATACTCCTTAATCCAGCTCTGCACTGCCGGAATTTGGGCCGTGCCCCCGACCAGCAGCACCGCATCGATCTCGCTGGCTTCGATGCCCTGCCGATGGGCCTGTTGAAGGACCTGCGTGAGCCGGTTCTCCAGGCGCTCAAAGAACTGGTTCTGCTGCAAAATCGCGTTGAACTGTTCCCGGTTCAGGCTAAGTTCAAAGGTTTCTAGCGTTTCGTCATTGAAGTAAACTTCGCTGGCCTGCTCCTGACTAGAAAGCGCAATTTTGACCCGTTCAGCCAGCCGCAGCGTTAGCGGTGAAAGGGGCAGCCCCTGGGCTGCAAAGTGGTCGGCCAGCCAGTTATCAATGTCGGCACCGCCCAGGTTCTCTCCGGCCTTGGCAAACACGCGGGCGGTTTGCACCTTCTGGGCTGAGCTGTCGGCCAGGGAGCGGTTGCCCCACTTCAGCACAAACCCCAGCGGCTTGCGGTCAGCCGGCAGCTCCAGGCGTACCAGGGACAGGTCCAGGGTGCCGCCGCCAAAGTCTACTACCAGCAGGGTTTTGCCGCCACTGAGGCCGTAGCCCAGAGCGGCAGCAGTGGGCTCATCCACCATCCGCACCTGCTGAATGTCGAGCGAGTCGCAGAGCTGGCCCAGCCAGTGGCGGTAAGCCTCAAAGCTATCGACCGGCACGGTGAAGGTGAGGGCATCGAGAGCGCCTGCCGATGTTTTAAGCTCGCTCAGCACACGGGTTAAAAACCAGTGCCCCACCTGCTCAAAGGAGATGCTCTGCCCCTCGATCTCAGGCAAGAACCCCTGCCAGGGAATGCCAATGCCGCGCTTGAAGTTGCGGAAAAAGCGGGGGTCGCTGACCACATCGAGGCCGCGATCGCGCACTGTCTGCCCGGCCAATACCGCTCCCGTGCTGGCCTGCTCGACGTAGACCAGGCTGGGAATCAGGGGCGGATTGTCGCTCAGGCTATAGCTCAGGCCGGGTAGGGTGAGCGTTTCGGCAGACTGGGTAGCGGCATTCCAGCGAGCCACAACGGTATTGCTGGTGCCAAAGTCAATTGCAAGGGTCATAACTCAGGGAAAAGCCCAAACAGACTAGCGTCAGAGGACTGCCAACAGCGAGGCCGCCTCTGACGGGGTGAGTTCTATTAAGTCATTAAAGGGAACTGCGAATCAAGCAAGGAAGCTCGTCACTGAAGCGTCGGGATCTTCTGGGGGAGGTTGCCTCAGGCCACTAGACCAAGGGGAAAGCGGCAGGGCGAGGTTGGGGGGGTCGCTCAGCATCATCACCGAGCAGGCCAAATCGGCGACCAGCTGGTTGGTCACATCGCTAGCCGCCATCAGGCCGCCAGCGGTTTGACGGCGGGTGGTTCGCAGAATCACCAGGTCGTGGGCCCGTGAGAAGCGGGTGATCACCTGTGCGATCGCAGTAGACGGCACCAGCTCAATCTCGGCAGGCGGCTTCTGCTGAGCGTTAATCCACTCGGCCAGCTGTGCTTTAAAGGCGACGATCTGCTGCGTCGGCGTACGGGGATGGTAGACGTGCAGCAGCGTGATCTGCCCCTGGGTACTCAGGGCCAGCCGCTCTGCCAGCTGCACCTGCTCAATCGCGTATTCTGACAGGTCTTTTAAAGGCACCAAAATGCGCTGGAATCGGCCTGGGTCGTCTACCAGTCGGGTAACTGCAACCGGGCAGTGGGCCGACCAGCAGACCGAGTCAATGATGCTGCCAAACAGCCGGGTCTGCAGAGTATTGGTCTTGCCCCACCCCATCAAAATCAGGTCTGTTCGCTGCTCCCGAGCCGATCGGGTAATGGCCTGGGCGATGTTGTCGTCAATTCGCAGCAGCGGTTGGGCCTGCACCTGCAGAACCTGAGCAGCTTCCTCGGCCCGGTCTAGCAGCTGTTGGCTGCGGGCCACATCCTCTGTGAGCTGCTCGTCGCCCAAGCTGGCATGGGCAATGGTGACTGCCAAAGGAAGCAGCTTTCCAGACCCCTGCACCAGTCGGGCTGCCAGGTGAATCAGGGGCTGCTCGGTCAGCGGGTTGGCCACGGGAACCAGCAGCGTCAGGGACTCTCGCCGGAGAGCCAGCGTTCCCGTCGTGTCGGGGGAGAGGGGGCGCGGCGGGGCCGACTTCAGCAGCCGAGGCACGGCCTGAGCCGTGATAAAAGGGCCTAGCGTTGCCGTGACCAGCATTAGCACCAGAACGCTGTTGAGTACGGCGTCGTTGAGCAGCCCCACCCGGTAGCCGACTAGCGTTGCCGCTAGCGTTGCCGCCACCTGGGGCAGAGAGAGCGACCAGATGGTCATTGTCTGGGGCCAGCTGTAGCGGTACAGCAGCCGGGTCAAAAAGGCAGCGGCAAACTTGCTAGAAATCAGCCCCACGACAATCGACAGGCACAGCCAAATCGCAGACAGGGTGCGAATAAAGGCAGGCGGGTCGATCAGCAGCCCCATATCGACAAAAAAGATGGGAATAAAGAGGACACTGCCGACAAAAATCACCTTTTCCTTCACCGGACCTTCTGGCACCACGCTGTTGACCGCTAGACCGGCTAGAAACGCCCCCACAATTTTTTCAATGCCGACGACTTCAGCCCCCACGGCTGCTAGAAACAGGGCCAGCAGGATAAACAGAAACTGGTTGCCCTCGTTGTCGCCGCTGCGCCGGAAAAAGGCGCGGCCAATCCGGTTGAGGCTAAACAAAACGATAAAGACGTAGAGTGCGATCGCACCTAGCAGCTGTACCCCCGTTGCCAGCGTTAAGTCCCCTGTGTTGAGGGCCACACACAGGGCCAGCACCAGCAGCGCCCCAATATCTGTAAAGATCGTGCCGCCAATGGTGACAATCACCGACTCATCGCGCACCGCGCCAAAACTGCGAACAATCGGATAGCCCAGAGGCGTGTGGGAGGCCAGCAACGACCCCATTAGCAGGGCCGCGTTCCAACCAAAGCCAAAAGACCGGCCAATCAGGGTGCCCGTAAGCAGGGGCAGCGAAAAGGTGAGCAGGCCAAAACCCATTGAGCGGTGGCGAATCTTGCGAAACTCCTCCATGTCAATTTCTAGACCGGCCACAAACAGCAGATACACCACCCCAATGTCTGAAAGCAGGCTCATGGCCTCAGACTCATTGTTGAGCCAGCCCAGCCCATGAGGGCCAAACACCAGCCCTGCCGCCAGCAGTCCCACCAGATCCGGCAGCCGCAGCTGCTTAAACAGCGGCGGAATGGTCAGGATAATCGCCAACAGCAGAGTAAACAGACCGATAGGATTTTCTCGAAAAAAAGCAAGTACCGCGTCCATAGCCCTCCAGCCGAATAGGGAGATGCCCCTTTTAACGAATGCTTTCCTCTTCCCCAGACATCCCATCATAGAAGCAAGTCCCGTCAAGAATCCGCCTCATAGCCCCTTGAGTCCTGGCTAGACTGGCGATTAGGATTGAGGTGCACTGTGCAGAGGACCCCTTCATGGACGAGGTGAAAATTCCCACCTCCAAAAGCTTTAAGAAGCTGCAGTCGTGGCTGCGAGGGCAGGTTGGCAAAGCCATCCACGACTACGACATGATCCAGGATGGGGACAAAGTCATGGTCTGCCTCTCCGGCGGCAAAGACTCCCATACTCTGCTCGACATCCTGCTATTGCTCCAGCGCAGCGCCCCCGTCCACTTCGAGATTCTGGCGGTCAACCTGGACCAAAAGCAGCCCGGTTTTCCGGCCCACGTTTTGCCGGAGTATTTTGAGGCTATCGGCGTGCCCTACCGCATTGTCGAGCAAGACACCTACAGCACCGTCAAGCGCGTTATTCCCGAAGGCAAGACGATGTGCAGCCTGTGCTCCCGCCTGCGCCGAGGCGTACTCTACCGGGTTGCTGCCGAAGAAGGGGCTACCAAAATCGCCCTCGGCCACCACCGAGACGACATGGTAGAAACGCTATTTCTCAACCTGTTTCACGGCGGACGGCTAAAAACCATGCCGCCCAAGCTGCTGACCGACGACCACCAGCACATCGTCATTCGGCCCCTCGCCTACTGCCCCGAAAAAGACATCGCCCGCTACGCCCGCCAGCGCCAGTTCCCCATCATTCCCTGCACCCTCTGCGGCTCCCAAGAAAACCTGCAAAGAGCCCAGATCAAGCAAATGCTGCAAGACTGGGAGCGCCAGTGGCCAGGCCGCATAGAAACCCTATTTCACAGCCTGCAAAACGTCGCCCCATCTCAGCTAGCCGACCCCACCCTGTTTAACTTCGCCGGCCTAGAAGCCCTCCGCGCCGCCGAGCAAGCCCCCACAGGCCCCTCAAACGACAGCGAACTCGCCACCCAAGAACTCGCCCTAGAAGCCGAATTTGACCCCATCCTCTCCCTCACCCGGTAGCCCCTGTCTCAAAAGGCAATTACCCTTCCATTTCAAGAGGCGACAACCCTTCCATTTCAAGAGAAAGCCTCTGCCGCACTACCCCTGGATCACCAATCTATCTATAGCCGCCCACAAACAATCCCTTTCGGGGGGTTTGGGGGAGCCTGGGCCCCCAAAAAGCGGGGTCCGGGGGAAGGCCCCGGGCCAAGTCTCAAAGCGCAGCAGCAACCTTCGTCTACACCCCCCACGCTACCCACCAACCACAGTATTAAGGCGGCTCCAACCCTAAAGCAATTTCTCCATACGATAGTGAGGCACCGTCACCTCAACAAACTCCGGCCCCTCAACCCGATATCCCAGCCTCTGATAAAACCCAATCGCCGTCTTTCGCCCATGCAGCACCACCCGCCGCACCCCGCGCTGCTGCAAAACCACCTCAACCTGCTCCAGCAAGGCTTTACCGTAGCCCTGCCCCTGATGCGCCGGTTCAACCACCATCTGCCGCAGCTTGACCGTAAGCGGATCAAGCAGAGCAGCCACAACACAGGCTATCAAAACATCCTCAGCCGTAAACAGACCAAAATGCAGCGCCTGATCCTCGTTGGCCAGATCTTGTGCAGAAAGCGTGAGGCCCAGAGGAGCCCGGAGAATGCGATCGCGCAGCTCACACGCCAGCCCATACTCAGGTGAACCAAAGCAAATCTGCTGAAACCTTATTCCTAAAAAAGGAAAGTCCCTCAAAGCGCCATCTGAGCAGAATGAACAGGAACGACAGCCGCGCCTCCGCCCTGACGAGCCAGAGACCCCC
>JACVRP010000654.1 GCA_014534385.1 Cyanobacteria bacterium Co-bin13 | reverse complement strand
CGGGCTCTTTCTTTTCGAGTTCGTGGCCCGATTGAACCAGCACCGCCATCGGCACCGTGCCGAGATGCTGACGATACAGCCCGGCGGGGATTGAGACATCCCATGCGATCGCAACATCGATCTCCCCGTTGGCCAGGGCCGCCCCAATTGAGCGCTCGTCTAGCTGCTGCAGAGACACCCGCGTTTCGGGGTGGGCGCGCTTGAATTTAGCGATTAGCTGCCCGACCAGCGGCTGCTCTGTGCCAATCACCATACCCACCGTCAGCGAATCAATGCCGTCAACGGCTCCCGCCTTTGCCGCCCGCACCGCCATGTCGGCATAGGCCACGGCCTTTCTTGCAGACTCAAGAAACCCTCTACCGGCATTGGTGAGGGAAACCTCGCGAGAGGTGCGGCTGAGCAGCTTCACCCCCAGATCGGCTTCTAGCTCACTCAGCAGACGGCTCATGGCCGGTTGCGACATGCCGCACTGCTGGGCCGCACGTCCGAAGTGAAGCTCTTCAGCCAGGACGATAAAGGCGCTCAAGGTCTTCAGGTTCATTGATATCAGTTTAGATATGAATTAATTACAATCTTATATTTGTTTTGCAATTGATATCGTGTTACTTATTAATAAGCTTAACTTCGATGCAGATTTCTGCACGGTTAGTCGAATCTTTGACATTTCAAGCAACGGCGACTCAGTGGACGCTGGGGTTGACGAGCAAAGCCTGGGTGACAAGCCCCCGGCCTCGTTGCCCTTGCTGGCGTGTTTACTAAAACTGTCTGAGAGATATCAATGGCGGAGCTTAACTTCACCCGTAAATCGTTTGACCTGTTAGAAGGTCTTGCCGCAAGTAACGAAAAGGCTTGGTACGAAGCCCACCGATCTGAGTTCGAAGCCTATCTCAGAGAACCCTTTGGCGGAGTTTTGGAGGTGGCCACCAACCGCCTTTCAGAAACGAACGTACCGCTGGCGGGAGGCCCTAAAACGATGTTTCGCCAGAACCGCGACGTTCGTTTTTCCAAAGACAAATCCCCCTACAGCACTCATATCAGCGGCCTGCTGACGCCATCGGGCACCAAGGCCGAAAAGGACGGTGTACTCTACCTTCAACTCGATAGCACAGGCGGCCTGATCGCCTGCGGATTCTATAAGTTGAAAGCGGCGGAACTGGCCACGATTCGAGACAGAATTCTTGAAGAACCAGAGGTCTTTTCTGGTGTGCTGAAGGACTTAGATGAAGCAGGCTTGTCGCTCAGCGAAGAAGACAAGCTGACCAGCATGCCACGCGGCTATGAGGCGCATGATCAGCACGAATACGCTGACTATTTGAAGCTGAAAAGCTTTATGGCCCAGACCCCACTGCCCAAGAGTGCTTGGCTAGAGGCAGACATCGTCGATCGCATTGTCGAGTATGCCAAGAGCTGTGCCTCTTTACTGGAATTTGGTCGAGCCTCAAATGGTGACGACTGAGGAGAGTTAGCTCCTCCTAGAGAGATTGCCACGCATAGACAAAGCCGCGCCCCTAGCGCTATGCCTGCTAACTATTTTTGTGATCGCACCCCTCCACCCCTCCACCCTTTCACCCCTCCATCATGACCCCATCTCCAGCCCCCTCAAGCCTCGAAAACAGCCTGTCGCAACCCATCAAGCGCCACCCCCGACTCTTTATCGGCCTTGGCATCTTGGGCCTGCTGCTGCTCAGCCTGCCATTAGCTCGAATACCGCTGACAGCAGCCCCCACCCAAGAGGCTGAAATAGCTCCCAGCCAGCCTTTGCCCGTGGAGGTCTTGACCGTCGAACCAGTCACCCGCTACTCAGTATCGCGGGCCTATACCGGCGAGATTGCTGCCCTGCGGACCAGCGAACTGGGGTTTGAGCGCAGTGGTCGCCTGGTCGAGGTTTTGGTGAAAGATGGCGATCGGGTGGCGGCGGGCCAGCCTTTAGCTCGTCTCGACACCAGCAATCTGCAAACCCAGCGGCAGCAGCTCGTTGCCGAAAAAGCGCGGGCGCAAGCTCAGCTAGCCGAGCTGCGCTCAGGCCCCCGATCAGAAGATATTGCCGCTGCTGAGGCTGCGGTGCGAGAGCTGGAGCAGCAGCTGGCACTACAGCAGACCCAGCGATCGCGGCGAGACAATCTCTATGCTGCCGGGGCAATCTCCAAAGAAGAACTAGACGAGTTTGCCTTTGGCCAGGGGGCATTGCAGGCGCGGCTAGACCAGGCCCAGAGCCGTCTTCAGGAGCTGCAGAACGGCACCCGTCAGGAGCAGGTTACGGCCCAGCTAGCGCTGGTGCAGCAGCTCGACGCCAGCCTAGCTGATCTCGACGTCACCCTAGGTAAAAGCACACTGACCGCCGCCTTTGACGGTATTGTGGCAGCCCGCCAAGTGGATGAAGGCACCGTCGTCAATGCCGGACAGTCGGTGGTGCGGCTGGTGGAAAATGCCGCCCCAGAAGCTCGCATTGGTTTGCCCACAGAAGCCGCCAGCCAGCTGCAAATCGGCAGCGCTCAGACGCTGAGGCTGGGCAATGAGACCTACTTAGCAACTGTTGCGGCGCTGCTGCCGGAGATTG
>JACVRP010000307.1 GCA_014534385.1 Cyanobacteria bacterium Co-bin13 | reverse complement strand
CGTTACTTCAACTCGGCCCCCGGCTGGCGTAAACTTAACTGCGTTTGTCAGCAGGTTCCACAGGATTTGATGGAGCCGAGCCGAATCTCCTAAAACCATCACGGGAGAGGCTGTTTCTGCTGCGTCATGCCTGCCGCCTATGCGCTCACTTCTGACCTCAATAGCCTTAGCCGCCGCTGTAGACTGTACCGTTTCGAGGGCTGACTGAATGGTCGCCGCCAGGTTGACAGGACCCATATTGAGGCTGAGCTTGCCCTGCAAAATGCGAGAAACATCGAGCAGGTCTTCGATCAGCTCGGTTTGCAGCTTGGCGTTGCGCTCGATGGTTGCCAGCGCATGGGCTGTTTTGGCCGCATCTAGCTTTTGAGTGCGCAGCAGTTTAGCCCAGCCAAGGATGGGGTTGAGGGGCGATCGCAGCTCGTGGGACAGCACCGCCAAAAACTCATCCTTGACTCGGTTGGCGGACTCTGCATGGGTGCGGGCGACACGCTCGGCCTCGTAAAGGTGGGTGCGGACGATGGCCTGGGCATACTGCTGCGCCAGCGACAGGATAAAGGCCTGCTGCTCTTCCACTAGATGGGGCAGCTGCGTAAACCCAAAGGAGATGCCGCCCACGGCCCGTCTTTCGGTTATCAGCGGCACTGAGATCCAGGCCTTGAGCGGGTGCCGCTCGTAGTGTTCAGCCAGGTGGGGATAGCGAGCTGCCCGTAGCGCTGGCGGTTCTGCCCAGATTGGCTCTCCGGTGCGCACCGCGTCTGCCAGAGGGACAGCTGCACTGAGGGGAATTCGCTGCCAGCCCTCAAGCTGACTGGCGTCAATTCCCACAACGCGGACCACCTCCAGTTCTTGGGCGCGCTCATCTAGCAGCGCTACCATGGCAAAGTCAGCGCCCAAGGCCGCCATTCCCTGATTGGCAATAACTTCAGACACCTCGGCAGGCGTGAGCGATTCAGACAGGGCAGCTGTTACTGACTGCAGCCGGGTGATGCGCTCGGCTGAGCGTTCTGCCGCCTGCTGGGCCTTTTGAGATTCTTGGTAAAGGTGGGCATTGTCAATTGCGATCGCAGCTCGGTGGGCAATGTCTTCGGCCAGACCATAGTCAGGTTCACTGTAACGGCGTTCCGATTCAGCCGTCACAAACGTAATGGCTCCCAAAATCTGACTGCGGGCAATCAGGGGTGAGATAATGGCAGACTTGAGGCCCAACTCACGTAAGATTCGCAGGTGATCAGCATCTTGAGCCACGGCTTCTAGGGCGGCATCCGGAATAACTGGCATAATTTCGGGCTGCCCGGTGCGCAAAACCTTAGCAAGGCCCTCCGGCTTGTCCAGCCTTGTGGGATACCGCTGCTGAAGTTCCCAGGCTAGCTGCACCTTATCTGGGTTGCGGTGAGCGACGGCAACCCGCTGAATCAGCTGATTATCCTGCAGCAGATCGATCCCGCACCAGTCAGCAAAAAATGGCACCACCAGCTCGGCCACGTTAGCCAGAGTTTGCTCATAGTCTAGAGAAGAAGCTAAGGTTGCACTGATCTCGGCCAAAAAGACCGAGCGACGCTGGTCAGCTTCGGCTTCTAACCGGGCAATTTGCTCCTCCACCTGTTGCCGCAGCAGCCGCGTCCGTTCTGTTTCTGCCTGCTTCTGCTCCGTAATGTCGTGCATCACGACTACGGCACCCTGCTGCCTGCCCTGGACATCGACAATCGCTTGACTGCTGGCCAGGAGCGTGCGGGGCGTGCTCTGTTTCGGAGCAATCACCATCTCAACGTTATTCACCCGGTGTCCCTGCAGTGCTCGAAACAGAGGAATCTCATCCGTAGGCAGCGGCGTTTTACCATCAGGCCGATACAGGTCGTAGTAAGCTGCCCATTGCTCTGGCGGTAGAGGCCGCTGTGGCAGGCCGTGAAAATCCCGAGCAACCCGGTTAAACAAAGTCAACCGACCTTCAGCGTCGCAGGCAACAATGCCCGCCTGTACATTGTCGAGCAGTACCCTGAGCAGTTCCTGTTCTTGGTGCAGGGCAGTTTCTGCCTGCTGCCGCTCAGCCACCTCTAGCTGCAGCCGCTGATTGGTCTGAGAAAGCTCACTCGTGCGCTGTTCAATCAGAGTTTCTAGGGTTTGTTGGGCTTGTTGCCGGGTAATTTCGGCCTGCTGTCGTTCTAACTCGGTAGCTACCCGCAGCGCAAAGATGGTCAGCAGGGATTCAGCTAGCTGAACATTTTCCAGGGGCTTGCCGTCCATCACGCCCAAGAGCCCAATCGGTGTGCCAGCTGAGTCAAAGAACGGAATAGCTGCATAGCTGTCCACGTTCAGAGGGGCGAGCAGCGGCGCATCGGGAAAGAGTGCCTGGACTCCGCTGGGGTAGCAGCAGAGCTTGCGCTGCTGCAACACCTCCCGGCAGGGAGTATCCTGCAGCCGGTAGCCAAAATTCTCGATGATTTCGCCTTTGGCACAGGCCGCAGTCGTGGCAATCGCTTCTGGGCTGTCACGGCTTATCAAACCGATATAGGCATACTCAACCCCTAGCACCTTAGTAAAGTGCTGTACCAGGGCCGCCAAAAATGCTTCTCCTGTCGCGCTAGCAACACCCTGGGTCACCTCCAGCAAAGCTGTATCTAGCTGGGCTATTTTGCGAGCAGCCAGCCGCAGCTCCAGCTCATCCATCACCATTGCCGCCAAGTCTGCCAGCAGGCTCACCTGCTCGTCGGTCAAGGCAGAACGGGGTTGGGTATCGATCAGGCAAAGGGTGCCTAGGTTAAAGCCGTCCTGGGTCAGCAGGGGGGCACCGGCATAAAAGCGCAGACCCGATTCACTCTGTACAAAAGGATTGCAGGCGAGACGCTCATCTTGTCGGGTATCTGGAATAACCAGCACCTCATCTGACAGCAGCGCAAGACTACAAATGGTCTCATCTCGCTGCACTTCCCGCAGCTCAAAGCCATAGGCCGACTTGAACCAGCCCCGCGATTCGTCTATCAAAGAAACCAGGGTGATCGGCACATTAAACAGACGGGCAGCCAGGGCGGTAATGCGATCAAAGGCTGCTTCTGGTGGGGTATCGAGAACGCTGTAGCGCCGCAGGGCCGCTAGTCGGTCGGCTTCGTTGTTTGGAAAAGACGCGGGGTTTGTAGATGGGTTGGGCAAAGCATCAATGAAATTGAGCAGCTTGGCGTTTGATAAATCTAATTCTCTATCTGTTGGTGGAAGTCACCGTCTACCTTCAGAAAGATTTACCTTTTCAGGTCATTCTACAAGGAAGTAAAAACATTGCGAAAGTAGACGCTGCAGAAGTTGAAGCAATCGAGACGATTTGGTACTGGGCTAGAGAGAAATAGTGCTCAATTACCCTTAAGCGGGAAAGCTGAGGTACGCATAATTAAAGACGGGTTCTATGCCTCAAGACTATTGGCTTCCCCTCGCCCTGCCGATTTCGTTCGTTTCAATCTCGGCGTCTATTGCGCCTGAGCAGCTGCTGGACAAACTCGATCAGAGCGATCGCTTTATTGTTCTGGTATTTCTGGCTTTTCTGGCCATATTTGTCCTCGTGGTTGCTGCAGTAGATGAAACCGCCTAGTTAACACTACGAAACATCAGAAATATAGGAGAACCCCATCAGCCCGTCAAATGTTTTCGTTGAGATCTGCCCAGGTACTCCAGTGCCTAAATTGGGTTGCTAGCCTGGAGGTAGACTCATAGGTTCAGAGATATGGTATCCCTCATTCCACTTGCTGCGGCCAGCGCTATCCTCGTGTCGCTAGCCCCAGGCACCTCCATTGAAAGCAGCAGCAACCAGACCCCCTCGCCCCAGCCCGCTCAAACGACTTTAGAACAGGCTGAGCAAACTTTGACTCAGGCCCCTGCCCAGTGTCCACCGGGCCAGTTTCTGTCACCCTTCTCAGACGTGTATCCTACCGATTGGGCGTATGGGGCGGTCGTTCAGCTGGCGGGTGTGCCTTCGCAGTGCTTTGACCTGCCAGCCGGGTCAGGACGCAGAGACGGCGCATTTTAAGGCAATTTAACTGTCAAGATCGCCCAACTTCTAGGAAGATCGCTTTTTCAACAATCCCCACTTGTTGTAGCGCTTCTTAGTCTGCTGAGGTACAAGATGCTCGTTGCCAGATTCCCCCAAACCTTCAAAGGATCGCTTTCCTGGTAATCCCCCCTGATTAAGGGGGCAGGGGGGATCCAAACTTGACCTTGGGAGATTGGGTGCCGCTATAAGGGGGGCAGGGGCGATAGAAGTTCGTACCTCAAAGGTTGGAAGCCGCTATAAGCCACGGAAGTTTAACCAAGCTTAATTCCCTCCCCAGTAAGCGTTGGCACAAGGAGGCAAAACCAAATAGCAAATTGTGTGCAGAAGCGTCTTACAAACCATTGCTTTTTACCTCAATTATTAAGACAGCTTCTCTGTGCATCTCTTGACAAACTTCATTTCTCCTTTAAAGTCGCCATCAGATTCAATCCCGACTTGCGCCCAGCCGAGATGCAGATAAAACCCATAGGCTCTCAAACTGGGGTCGTTGCCCGTAACTAACCAAATCTCTTCAATTCCCTTTGACCACAGCCAAGTTTCAGCGGCCTGCATTAAGGCACGTCCCGCTCCCCGACCTTCAAAAGAAGGCAGAACAAATAGGCCAAATATCGTTTCTCCTGTTGCATTTGCAATTGAGAAGCCAATGGGCTGATCATCAGCCTCGGCAATCCATGCACAACAGTCTGTTTGCAGCATCTTGGCAATTGATTTTGGAGTAATGCCCAGTTCAGCAATCTCTTCACGAGACTGATAGTTTTCAACGACGCTGGTTCTAATCTCAAAGAGAGTTTCGATATCGTCCTGTTGAGCAGTTCGGATATTCATATCATCTTCCCTTCAACAAGCTCACTAGGTTTGCCCATGCCAGCTGCCCCAGGTCAAGGGTTAGTCTGCGCTCAGCAAT
>JACVRP010000500.1 GCA_014534385.1 Cyanobacteria bacterium Co-bin13 | reverse complement strand
GTCTACCGGAACGTAGTGAGACTTTCGGCAACGACAGTAGCGAACGTTCGTAAGCCGATGCTCATCATCACCGTTGCGATCGACAATCTCCTGAAGGGGGCCGCCGGGCAGGCGGTGCAGAACATGAACCTGATGCTGGGCCTGCCGGAGACGGCGGGCCTGATGGGGGCCGGGATATGGCCGTAGCAGCGGCAGCGGCAGCGGCAAACCCGCGTTTTCAGCCCATTTCAGTGCAGCGACCGGCCGCTGGACCAGCCCAGCGCCCCCCGGTTCCGCTCCCAGTCAGGCCGCCGCTGCCCCCTGAACGGCCGCCGCTGACCGTCCCCTCTTCCAGGCCAAACTCCAGCAGCAAAGTTACCCCCCTGCGAACCCGCCAGGACCGCCTGCCAGCTACCGAACAGCGAGACGGTGAGCGGCTTTCCAATCGCCCTCGGCGCAAGCCGCGCAAAGCCCCTCTGCCGATGCTGTACGCCATTCGGCTGCTGATCTTGGGGATTGGCGTGGCTGCGATCGCAGGCACCCTGCTGTCTACCCTCAGCCCCTCCCAACTCAGCGCCTCTAATCAGGCTCCGTCTGCCCAGGAGACCGTTGCCGGGACCCCAGGGCTCGGACTGCGGGGTCGCTCAGCGGTCGCTTCGGTGCAAAACATTCGTCTGACTGATGAAGTCACCCGTTTAAAGACTGAGCTAGAGCAGCTAACCACGCTCACACCCGGTCTGACCCAGGGGTCATTTCTGCTAGATCTCGACTCGGGTCGCTATGTAGACGTGTCGGGCAGCAAGGCCGTTGCCGCCGCCAGCACAATCAAGGTACCGATTCTGGTCGCCTTCCTACAGGCCGTCGATGCCGGCAGCATTACCCTCGACCAGGCGCTCACCCTGGAGAGCCAGTACATTGTTGGCGGGTCGGGAGAGCTGCAGACCCAGCAGGTCGGCACTCAGTACACAGCGCTGGATGTGGCAACTCAGATGATCGTCACCAGCGACAACACGGCAACAAATATGATGATTGCGCTGCTGGGCGGTGCAGAAGCCCTCAACCAGCAGTTTCAGACCTGGGGTTTGGCCTCAACCGTCATTCGCAATGCGCTGCCCGATCTGCAGGGCACCAACACAACCAGCCCTCGCGATCTGGCTCTGCTGATGGCCCTGGTTGATCGGGGCGACATGCTGAGCATGCGATCGCGCGATCGCATGCTCAGCATCATGCAGCGCACGCAAAATCGCTCCCTAATTCCCTCGGGCCTTAGCGATGGCGGAGCGATTGTGGTTAACAAGACGGGCGACATCGCCAGTGTCTTAGGCGATGTCGCCCTGATTGACACCGCCAATGGCAGGCGCTACGTACTAGCAACCCTAATCCAGCGGCCCGACAACGATGGTCGAGCCGGGGAGCTGATCCGCCGCATTGCTGACCGGGTTGATAAAGAAATCAACCAGCCCACAACGCCGATAGGAGCGGCCGCCCCTGAGTCAACGGCCCCTGGGGCTGAGGGCTTGGCTCCACCGGAAGGATTTACCGCCCCTAGTCGGCCGACAGGGTACCCCAACGACTCTAGAAACGCGCCTACAACTAACCCCGACAGCCTCCGAGAAGGCGGCTATACGGCCCCTGCGGAGGAAATGACGCCGGCTGATCCCGAGTCTGTGCCCGGTGATCGCATGCCTCAGGGTTAATTGAGGATTTCGCTACATTTTTATGTCTTTTTAAGAATTCTTCAGATGGGAGCTTTCCTTCGGTAGCCTAAAGATAGTCTCCCAGGAAGCAACTGCCATGACTGGCACCGATGTTTTTCAGCGTGCCAACTACTTGTGTCGCCGCCAGGCCTATCAGCAGTGGCACCGTTTGAGGAGCAAGCAGCAAATTTTGCGATCGCAGGTCGGCTTTGCCGATCCCCACCCCTCTCGCCCCAAAGCTTGTGAAGGCTGCCTCAACTACCACGGACTGAGCTACGGTACTGCCAAAATCCGTCGCACTCCCCTGATCTGCGCTATGCATCCCTATGGCTGGCAAGAAGCTGCCAGCTGCCCCGACTGGAGCCAGCAGTAGTTAACCTCAATTTCTGTCTCACCTTTAAAACCAGGTCTGCTGTGGCAAAACCGACTCATTAATACAGCAGACCCGGCTCCTGGTAGCGCTGGGGTTAGCGCTGATGTAGAGCCCTGATCGTAGATTTTGCTGTGTGATTAGGCGGCGACTGGTATCGCTGCCCTGCCTTCACAGCGACCGCTCAAGATGTAGTGCTGGAAGCCACTCGAAAATGCGCCTGCACTCACAGCTCCCGCCACGTCCGGATTAGCCGATAGGTAGGCCGCTTCGTCAAAGATGCCGCTGGGGTTGCGCTGCTCACCCTGGCCAAAGAGAATGTAGTGCTGGAAGCCACTCTCTAGGGCGTCACTGGCCACCGCAGCAGCCACATCGCTATACCGGCTGAGGTAATAGTTCTCCTCAAACAGAATCAGGCTAGGCCCTCTGCCTTCCGATGCCCCAAATTCGATGTAGTGGTCAAAACCGCTGGTAAACAGCCCCGCACCAATAGCTGCCTGAACATCGCCGTTAGCGGCCAGGTAAGCCCGTTCATTAAATAGAGCGCTAGGATCACGGCCCTCTACCTGCCCAAACTGAACGTAATGCTGGAAGCCACTGACAATACCACCATCAAACTTGGCCTGGGCCACATCCGGGTTCTGCTGTAGGTAGTACGTTTCATTGAACAAAATACTGGGACTGCGACCCTCAAGCACGCCAAAGGTGAGAAAGTGCTCATAGCCTGACGTGAAAAACCCATTGGCAACCGCTACTGCGATATCCGGGTTTCGGCAGAGGTAGTAAGTTTCATCGTAAAACAGGCTGGTCAAGAGCCCGTT